>WGAH01000087.1 GCA_015489145.1 Deltaproteobacteria bacterium | reverse complement strand
GTCCCAGGGCGGGTCCGGATCGTAGGGGAAGTGGGCGTCGAAGAAGTGGACGAAGGCGAGGTAGGGGCCGTCCTGCGCGCGCAGCCAGGCGACGGCGGCCCGGGCCACCTCGGCGCCCGAGCGTTCCAGCACCCGGGGGTCGGCGGCGAAGGCGTCGTCGTAGCGCTCGAAGCCCCGGGCGAGGCCGCAGGCGGCGTCGGCCAGGGTGGCGCCGCCGATGAAGGCGGCAGTGGCGTAGCCCTCCCGGCGGGCGATCTCGGCCAGGGTGGGCCCCGTCCAGGCCGAGCCCCCGCGCCCCGGCGCGTTGCCGTGGGCCGCCGGCGGCACCCCGGTCATCAGCGTCCAGTGGCTGAGGCAGGTCTCGGGAAAGTGGCTGATCGCCTGGTCGAAGACGAGGCCCTCCTCCGCGAGGGCGGCGAGGCGCGGCATCTCGGCCCGCCCCCCGTAGAGCGCCAGGGCGTCGGCCCGGGTCGTGTCGAGGCTGACGACGAGCACCGAGCGCCGCGGCCCGACCGGCGCGGGAAGCAGGTCGAAGGTGGGGGCGGCGTGGTAGCCGCGGCGCGGTGACGGGGCGGGAGGTCGCCCCCCGGGCGGTGGGCCGGCTGGCGGAGCCGCGGACGCGCCCGGCGCGGGCCCCTCGGCGGCCGGCGCGGGCGAATCGGCCGGCCCCACCGGGGAGTCGGCGGAACGCCCGCAGGCGAGGACGCCCAGCGCCGCCAGGACCGGGGACAACGGGGTAGGGAAGCGCATCGCGCCCAGCGTAGCGCACCGCCCGCCCCCCATGCTCCTGTTCCTCCTCGCAACCGCCAGCCTCGCCGAACCCGTCGCCATCCCCGGCGGGACGGTCGCGGTGGGCGACGGGCGCAACCCCGACGCCCCCCGGCGGCAGGTCGAGGTGGCCCCCTTCCGCATCGACCGCACCGAGGTCAGCATCGCCGACTTCGAGCGCTTCGCCGCCGAGGGCTACCGCCGGCCCGAGCTGTGGAGCGAGGCCGGGCGGGCGTGGCTGGCCGAGCACCCCGAGGGCGCCGGCGCCGCCCTGCGCGCCGCCGGCCGGCCCGCCGATCACCCGGTGGTCGCCGTGACCTGGTACGAGGCCGAGGCCTACTGCCGCTGGGCCGGCGGGCGCCTGCCCACCGAGGTCGAGTGGGAGCGCGCGGCCTGCGGGGACGGCGGGCGGCGCTACCCGTGGGGCGACGACGAGAACGTCGACGCCGCCTGGTTCTCGGAAGGGAAGTACGCCTTCCTGCACGGCGTCGCCACGCGCCCCGTCGACGCGGACCCCCAGCCCTCGCCCTACGGGCTGCGCCACGCCGCCGGCAACGTCTGGGAGTGGACGGCCGACGCCTACCGCGCCGACCCCGCCGACGGCCGGCCGAGCCCCTGGCGCACCCTGCGAGGCGGCTCGTTCATGAACCTGCCGAGCTACTGCACCTGCACCCACCGCGAGCCGGCCCGCCCGGACCGGGTCGCCCTGACCACGGGCTTCCGTTGCGCCTACGACGCCCGCTGATCGCCGCGCTTCCCGCCCTCGCGGCCTGCCGGGGACGGCCGGAGGTCACGGGCATGGTGCGCGTCGAGGGCGGCACCACGGTGCTGCGCGCCGGCCGGGTGCCCCTCGGCCCCCCGGGAAGCCGCCGGGCCCACGGCGCCGAGACGGGGGCCGCCCGGCCCTGGACCTTCCACGGCCGGGACTGGCGGCCGGTGCGGGTGCGCGTGAGCCCCTTCGAGATCGACCGCACCGAGGTCACCCGGGCGCAGTACCGGGCCTTCCTCGAAGCCACCGGCTACCGGCCGCCCTTCGTCGACGAGGCCTGGGCCGGGGACGGCGGCGAGTGGGGCCGCTTCAACTGGGAGGGCACCCGCTACCCCGAGGGCACCGGCGACCACCCGGTCGTCCTCGTGAGCTGGTACGACGCCGCCGAGTACTGCGCCTGGGCCGGCAAGCGCCTTCCCACCGAGGCCGAGTGGCAGCTCGCCGCCCTCGGCGACCGCCCCTGGCCCTGGGGCGCCGACTGGCGGCCGGGCGCCCTCAACCACGGCATCGCCCGCCCGCCCTTCACCGACCCGAGCGACGGCTGGGCCACCACCAGCCCGGTGGCGAGCTACCCGCCCGGCGCCCACGGCCTCTACGACGCCTTCGGCAACGCCTGGGAGTTCACCGCCGACTTTCGCGTGGACGACCCGGCCCGCCTCCAGGGCCGGCGCGAGGGCGGCCTCATCGTCGACCCGCGCAACCCGGGCCCCGGCCTCTACGTCGCCGTGCGCGGGGGCTCCTACTTCTTCGACTTCACCGTGGGAAGCGGCGGCGAGCGCAACCAGTTCCTGCCCGAGATCCGGCGCAAGACCAGCGGCTTTCGCTGCGCCCGCTGAGCGCGCGCCGGCCCCCGGCCGGCATGGGCACGGAGAGGCCGGGCCGGGCGCGAGGAGCGCCGCCCTCCGGCCGGCATCGCCGGGAGCGGGGTGCGCGAGGAAGACGGGCCACGGGTCGCGGCGCCGACGGTGGTCAACACGGACCCCCTTCTCGACAACCCCGCCGCGAGTGCTAGCCCCGCCGAACAAGCCCCGTCTCGATGCTAGGGTTTCGGCCCTTTTCGCCCCCCGACGGGGGGTGCCCGAACGATGAAACCTGCCTTTTCGAGCTTCTCCGCGCGCCAGGGCTAGCATCTTGAGGGGGGTTGTTTTTCCGCCCTAGCATCGCGAGGGGGCTTGTTGGCCCTAAGTTGACCACCCCGGTCACGAAAACGAGCCCTCCTTGGGGCTATCCCCTCTCAACGTAGGCACGAGTCAGGGGCTGGTAGTGGGTTTTTGTGCGTCGATGGCATCTTCCCTTGTGATGTCGAGCAT
>WGAH01000086.1 GCA_015489145.1 Deltaproteobacteria bacterium | reverse complement strand
GGCCGGATCAGCCGGCGTCGCGCAGGGCCTCGCGCACCGCCGCGTCGAGGCGGGCCTGGAGCTCGGGGGTGATCGCGGACTCCAGCGCCTCGCGCACCAGCGCGGGCACCGCCGCGTAGCCGTGGGCGAAGGCGGCGCACCGGGGACAGGCGGCCTGGTGGGCGCGCACGGCCCGCGCCTCGTCCTCGGGCAGCTCGCCGAGCTCGAGGTCGAGGAGGCGCTCGGTGACGTCGCGACAGGTGATCAAGGCTGCCTCCGGGAGCGCGCGGGGCTCCGATCCCCAGATGCCGCGGGAGGCCGAAGGGTTGCGCCCCCGGCGCGCCCGGTCCTCATTCCCGGCCCTCGAGGTAGGCCGCCAGGGACTCGCGCACGGCCAGGCGGGCGCGGTGGAGGCGGGTCTTGACGTTGGCGACGGTGAGGTCGAGGGCCTCGGCGATTTCGCGCATGCTGAGGTGCTGGTAGTCCGCGAGCAGCATCACCGCCCGGTGGGTCTCGGGAAGGGCGTCGACCGCCTCCCGGATGCGCCGGCCCAGCTCGCGGTCGAGGGCCACCTTCTCGGCGAGCGGCGCGATGTCGACGATGTCGCGCTGGTGGCCGCCGCGGGCGTCGAAGGCGGGCCCGGGCAGTTCCAGCGAGGTCTCGGGCTTGCGCCGCCGGGTGCGGAGCTTCATGAGCGAGGCGTTGGCGGCGATGCGGGCCAGCCAGCCGCCGATGGGGGCCTCGCCCCGGAAGCTCCCGATGCGGCGGTGGGCGTTGAGGAAGGTCTCCTGCACCACGTCCAGCGCGTCCTGCTCGTTGCGGAGCATCCGGAGCGCCACGGCGAAGACCCGGCCGGAGTGGCGGTGGACCAGCTCGGCGAAGGCGGCCTCGTCCCCGGCCCGGAGGCGGGCGAGGAAGGCGGCCTCGTCGAAGGGGTCCCGGTCGTCGGGGGGGGGCGCGGCCATGGGAACGGCTACCCCGGCCCCGGCGCCGGGCAAGGGCTTTCCTCCTCGCCCGGTGGTCGGCCGCCCGGAAGCCGGGACCCCGGAGCGACGCCGGCGTCCCCCGCCCCGGTGTTAGGCTCCCCGCCATGCGCCGACCGCACCTCCGCCGCGCCCTCCGCCGCCTGCGCGCCCGCCTCGCCGCGCCGGGGCCGGTGATCGTCCGCTTCGAGGGCGACGCCGGCGTCCTCGGCGAGGGCGAGGTCGCCCCGGGCCGCACCCTGCTCGAGGCCGCCGAGCGGCTCTCGGTCGACCTCGACCACTTTTGCGGCGGGCAGGGGAAGTGCGGCACCTGCCGGGTCGAGGTGCTCGCCGGCGCCGAGGCCCTGCCCCGGGCCACCGGGCGGGAGCGCGCCGTCCTCGGCGACGCCGCCTTCCGCGCCGGCAGCCGCCTCGCCTGCCAGGCCACCCCCCGAGGCGCCGTCACCGTGCGCGTCCCCGCGCGATTCTGAGCCGCGATGCGACGATTCCTGCTCCTCCAGGCCCGCAACCCCGGCGACGGCGCCCGCGCCGACGAGCACGCGGCCTTCGCCGCTCGCCTCGGGGTGCCTCCCGCCGCGATCACCAGCGTGGACCTCCTCCGCGAGCCGCTCCACGCCGGGCTTCTCGAGGGCCACGCCGCCCTGCTCGTCGGCGGCGCCGGCGAGTACGGGGTCGTCGACCCGGTGCCGCCGGTCCGGCGCTTCATCGACTTCCTCGCCGAGGTGGCCGAGAGCGGCTTTCCCGTGTTCGCGAGCTGCTTCGGCTTCCAGGCCCTCGTGGTCGGCCTCGGCGGCGAGGTGCGCCCCGATCCCGACCGCGCCGAGGTGGGCACCTACCCCCTGAGGCTCACCGAGGCCGGCGCCGCCGACCCGCTGTTCGGCGAGCTGCCCCGGAGCTTCCTCGCCCAGCTCGGCCACCAGGACCGGGCCACCCGCCTGCCCGCGGGCGTGGTCCACCTCGCCGCCAGCGACCGCGCGCCCTACCAGGCCCTGCGCCTGCCCGGCCGGCCGGTCTACGCCACCCAGTTCCACCCCGAGCTGACCGACCGCGACAACCGGGCGCGCTTCCTGCGCTACATGGCCACCTACGGGCGGCTCTTCGGCGAGGCCGCGGCCCGGGAGCGCCTCGACAGCCACCGGCCGAGCCCCGAGGCCAACCGGCTGCTCGCCCGCTTCGCGGCGCTCTTCCTCGGCGACGGGGAGGGCGGCGCCGGCGGGGCGGACTGATGGGGGCGGCGACCGGCGGAGCGGTGGCCGCGGGCAGCGAGGCGGCGGTCCGGGCCGGCCTGCGGGCGCTGGAGGCCGGCGGAAACGCCGTGGACGCGGCGGTGGCGGCCAACTTCGCCGCCTTCGTCGCCGAGCCCCTCCTCACGGGCGTCGCCGGCGCCGGCATCGCGGCGGTGCGGGCCGGCGAGCGGGTCGAGATCTGGGACCTCTTCGCCGACGCCCCCGCCCGTCCGCGGCCCGGGGCGCGCATGGAGGCGGTCGAGGTCGACTTCGGCCCCACCACCCAGGTCTTCCACGTCGGGGCGGCGGCGGTGGCCCCCGCCTGCCTGCCCGCCGGTCTCCAGGCGCTGCACGACGCCCACGGCCGGCTGCCCTGGTCGAGCCTCGTGCGCCCGGCGGCGGAATTGGCGCGCTCGGGGGTCCCGGTGACGCCGGGCTTCGCCCGGGTGGTGGAGCTGCTCTGGCCCATCCTGGAACGCCGGGAGGAAGCGGCGCGGCGGTTCTCCCGGGGCGGGCGACCGCTTCGGGCCGGCGACCGCTTCACCTGGCCCGAGCTCGCCGGCACCCTCGACCGCATCGCCGCCGAGGGCGCCGAGGCGCTCCAGTCCGGCTCCCTCGGCCGGGCCGTCGCCGCCTGGATCGACGGGCGCGGGCACCTCGACCTCGACGACCTCCGCCGGTGGCGACCCCTCCGGCGCGCGCCCCTGAGCGCGAGCTGGCGCGGCGCCCGCATTCACGTCCCCGGGCCGCCGAGCCTGGCCGGCCTCCTGGTGCTCCAGGCCCTCCGGGTCCTCGACGACGGCGGCCCGGTTCCGCCCCCGGGGGGCGCCGAGGAGGTCCGCCGCGTCGCCCGCGCGGTGGCCCGCACCGTCGACACCCGCGACACGGTGGCCGGGGGCCTGTTCGAGCCGGCCTTCGTCGCCGGCTTCCGGGCCGCCCTGGCCTGGGACCGACCGCGCCTGCCCGGCCACACCACCCACGTCAGCGCCGTGGACGCCGAGGGCGGCGCGGTGGGCATCACGACCTCGCTCGGCGAGAGCTGCGGCGAGATCGTGCCGGGCACCGGCATCCTCCTCAACAACTTCCTCGGCGAGGAGGACGTCAACCCGCCGGGGAGCGAGCCGGCGCCGGGGCGGCGCCTCGTGACGATGTGCTGCCCCACGGTGATCGAGCGGCCGGCGGGCGAGGGGAGCGCCGCGCCCGGCGAGGTCCTCGTCCTCGGCTCGGGGGGATCGAGCCGGATCCGCACGGCCCTCCTGCACGGCGTGCTGCACCTCGTCGGCCACGGCGCCGAGCCGGCGGAGGCGGTGGCCGCCGCGCGCTGCCACGTCGAGGGCGGGCGCCTGCACGTCGAGACGGAGGGGCGTCCGCCGGAAACCCTCGACGCCATCGGGGACCTTCTCGCGGCCGAGGGCTGGGAGCTGCGGCGCTTCGAGCAGCCGAGCATGTTCTTCGGCGGCCTGCACGTCGCCGGGGTGCGCCTCGCCGGGGGGGCCGCGCGCTTCGTCGGCGCCGGCGACCCGCGGCGATCGGGCCGCTTCGGCGCGACCGGTCCCGGCTAGCCGAAAACGCTGGCCGCCTCGGGAGCTGCACGCCACGTCGCCCCGGGGGACCGCCGGGCCGCCGCGGCGCGCCCCCCCCCGACACCGACCCGGGAGCCGCGCGCAAGTCTGGCCGGTTTGTCCGGTTCGCGACGCAAGTCGGGGTCGAACGTCCACTTTGGGGCCTGAAGCGGCCCGGTCCCGGGA
>WGAH01000085.1 GCA_015489145.1 Deltaproteobacteria bacterium | reverse complement strand
GGTCGGAGGCCACCCGGTCGGGGTCGTCGCCGAGGGCGGTCACCAGCCCGATTCCGGTGATCGCCACCGGCCGGGGCAGGAAGGGCGCCGGGTCGCGGACGGGGCTCACGCCCACCTCCCGCGCGCCGCCGCGATCCCCGCGCCTCGCCTCGTCCGAAGACCCGTCACCGCCCACCTCGTCGCAGGGGCGGCCCGCCCGGCCCCGGCTCGTAGCGGGACAGGATCAGGGTGCCGTTCGAGCCGCCGAAGCCGAAGGCGTTGGTCATCGCGTGGCGCACCTCGGCCCGCCGCGCCTCGCCCGCGACGTGGTTCAGGTCGCACTCCGGGTCGGGGTGCTCGAGGTTGATCGTCGGCGGCAGGACCCCCTCGCGCACCGCGAGCAGGGCGAGGACCGCCTCGACCGAGCCGCAGGCCGCCACCAGGTGCCCCATCATGCTCTTGGTGGAGCTGACGGGCACCCGCCGGGCGTGCGCGCCGAAGGCGGCGTGGATCCCCTTCGTCTCGCTCGGGTCGTTCATCGGGGTGCTCGTGCCGTGGGCGTTGATGTAGCCGATGTCGGCCGGCGAGAGGCCGGCGTCGTCGAGCGCCCCGCGCATGGACTGCGCCGCCCCGCGGCCCTCGGGGTGCGAGTCGGTGATGCGGTAGGCGTTGCACGAGCAGCCGAAGCCCGTCAGCTCGCCGAGGACCGGGGCGCCGCGGGCCCGGGCGTGGTCGAGGGACTCGAGCACGAGGAAACCGGCTCCCTCCCCGAGGACGAAGCCGTCGCGGTCGCGGTCGAAGGGGCGGCTGGCCCGGGCCGGGTCGTCGTTGCGGGTGCTGAGCGCGCCGAGCAGCGAGAACCCGGTGATCATGATCGGGTCGACCAGCACGTCCACGCCGCCGGCGATCATCGCGTCCACCTCGCCGCGGCGCACCCGCAACAGGGCCTCGCCCACCGCCTGGTTGCTGCTGGTGCAGGCCGTCGAGATCGTGCTGCGCGGGCCGGTGGCTCCCGCCATCGCCGCCGCGAGCTCGGTCGGGGCCGAGGGCGCCATCGGGCGGAGCTCGGCGGCCGAGGGCAGCGTGCCGCCGCGGGTCCGATCCACCACGTCGGCCAGGGAGGGGCGAGCCGCCTCGCTGCCCACGCACACGCCGACCCGGGGCCCGCCGTACCGGGAGCGGCCGGCGTCGTCCAGCCAGCCGGCGTCGGCGAGGGCCTCGCGGACGGCCCAGGCCGCGAGCCGCCCCTTGAGATCGGCCGCCAGCGGCCGGACCTCGTCCGGGACGCCGTCCACCGGCCCGGGATCGGGGGCCTCGGCCGCGAAGCGCACCGGGAAGTCCGCCGCGTCGAAGCGGGTGATGGGCCGCACCGCGTTGCGCCCGGCGACGACCGCCTCCCAGGTGGCCCGCACGCCGACGCCCAGGGGCGTGACCAGCCCCACCCCCGTCACCACGACCCGCCGGCGTTCGCGCATGCCTAGAAATCCCCCGGGTAGTCCGCCCACAGGCGGCGGAGCTCGCCGCGCTCGATGGACTCGAGCTCGAGGCGGTCGCGCTCGGACTCCAACGGGACGGCGTTGTAGACGAAGATCTGCTCGGCCTGGGAGGTCACGCGCCCGGCGACCCGCGCCTTGACGCGCACCGCCGCCATCTCCTCGCGGAGGTCGCGCAGCTCGGCGTGCAGCTCGATCGTCTCGCCCGGGCGCACGAAGCGGCGGAACTTCACGCCGTTCATCATGCTGAGGATCGGGAAGGGCCAGTCGCCGCGCTCGCGGCGCACGGTGTAGCCGATGAGCTTCCCCGAGAGCTGCGCCAGCGACTCGAGGATCAGCACGCCGGGCACCACCGGGAAGCGGGGGAAGTGATCCTGGAACAGCGGGAGCGCCGGGTCGTAGGTCACCGCCCCGCGGGCGTGCCGCCCGGCCTCCAGCTCGTCGATGCGATCCACCAGTCCCCAGCGCACGCGCTTCCTCCTCGTCCGGGTGCCGGCGCAGGGTAGCCGCTCCCGGGCCGGGCTCCAAGTACCCGGCGATGACACCCCCTACGGGTGCAGCGCCGCCTCCAGGCAGTCCACGCCGAGGAGGGTGCGATCCTGCCCCGGGCAGGTGCGGTACCGGTAGATCTGGAAGTGGTGGTTGCCCGAGAAGGGCGCGTACCAGTCGGCGACGTACCAGTGGCGGAAGCCGCCCTCGACCCCGGCGGCCGGGAGGCGCTGGCGGTCCTTGACCGGCACGTCGTCGAAGTAGAGGTCCATGTCGTAGGTGCAGTCGGCGGGGCCGTCCTCGGCGGCCTTGCTCCAGGTGCCGACGGGGAGCTTCTCGTCGAGCTGGTGGGCCGGGTCGGCGGAGCCCATCTCGGCGACCTGGGCGAGGGCCGCCTTGCGGCTCTTCGCGGCCTTGCCGAGGAACAGCTCGCCGTCGCAGGGCCGGAAGGTCATGACCGTGCCCTCGGGGAAGACGGCGTACTCCTGGAAGCCGGGCACGGGCTTTTCGACCTCCTTGTCGCCGTCCCTGGACACCCGCACCTCCACGACCCGCAGGGCGCAGCTCTGCTTGCGCGGCTCGACGTACAGGCGCAGGCGGCTCGCCCCGCCCTGGTCGTAGAGGACCTGCTTGTCGGCGGGGAGGCGCTCGTCGAAGACGAAGTCCTGGGTGCGCCAGCGGCCCTCGAGCACCCGCCGGGTGAAGCCCTCGACGTGCCACATCTCGTAGGTCGGGTGGCCGCCGGGGCCGGCGCCCTTCTCGACCAGCTCGAAGCGGGAGCGCGGCACGGCCTTGTTGCCCTGGACCTTCACCCAGCGGCCGGCCATGCGGTCGGGGTCGACGGCGGGGCACTTGTCCTCGACGGGCGGGGCGGCGGGCTCCTCGCCGCCGGAGCAGGCGCTGAGCAGGGGCAGGGCGACGAGGGCGGCGAACGCGAGCATCGGTCCTCCCGGGGCAAGGGTGGGCGACCGGGATCTATGCGGTTCGCCGCCGCCGCGCCGAAGCGCGGGGGCGACGCGGATCAGGGGTCCGCGCCGCCGCGTCCCCTCCGGCGGGCGGGGCGCGTCGGCGCTATGCTGAACGGGTGGAGCCGGGCGCGGGGGACGCCGCGCCGGGGCTCCGCCCGGGAGGTGCGAGCTGTCGACGATCAGCGCAACCGGGACCGGCGTGCGCCACGCGGTGGCGCGGGCGCTGGCGACCGCCAACCTGGCGCCGGCCGAGGCGACCTTCCGCGTGCTCTCGGCCCGGGTCGACCTGCACGGGCGCGGGCGCATCG
>WGAH01000084.1 GCA_015489145.1 Deltaproteobacteria bacterium | reverse complement strand
CCACTGCAACCTCCGCTGCCGCATGTGCAGCCAGTCCCTCCGGGACGAGGCCCACGGCGCCCCCGAGCGCTTCATGGAGGAGTCCACCTGGCGGGCGGCGATCCTCGGCCTCGGCCGGGACCGCCCCCCCGGCGAGGCCGTCGCCCTCAACCCCCACTGGCTCGGCGAGCCGACGATCCACCCGCACTTCGACCGCATGATCGAGTACGCCTTCGCGGTCAACCGGGGCAATCGCCTCTTTCGCGAGTTCAAGCTGCACACCAACGGCGTGGTGTTCCCCGCCGACCGCGCCCGGCTCCTCGTCCGCCTCGCACGCCACCCGGGGCTGGCGCCGGACACCTTCCGCCGGGTCCACTTCTCCATCGACGCCTTCTCGGCGGAGACCTACCGGCGCGTCAAGGGCGGCGACCACCGGGACCGGGTGTACCGCAACGTGCGGCGGTTCCTCGACATCCGGGAGGAGGCCGGGGCCCGCTACCCGCTCGTGACCCTCGCCTTCGTGGTGCAGCCCGGCAACGCCGCCGAGGCCCGGCCCTTCGTCGAGCACTGGCGCCGCGAGCTGGCGGCCCGGGGCCGCGAGGCGGACGTGTGGTGCGACTGGCCGCGCCGGCCCGTCGACACGATCTACCTGCGCCCCCTCAACACCGGCGACCAGGCCGCCGCCGACCGCCTCCACGCCGCCGCCTGCCGGGAGGTGGGCATCGAGGCGGAGCGCCTGCGGGCCAGCGGCAGCTTCTGAGCCGCGCCACCGAGCCGCGCCGGCCCGCCGGGAGCCGCGCGGTTCCCGGGTTTCGGGGGAGCGCTCGCCGGAGGGGCCGCGCCGGTGGACCCTCCCGGCCCGGACGCGCTAAGATGCGCGCCCAGGACGCGGACCGTCGGGCTCCATCGAGCGCAGACCACCCCCCATTCCCCCGGCCGGAGGCTCCCGTGCGCGGCTCCCTCGTGACCCCCCTGCTCCCGATCCTCCTCCTCGCCTGCGGCGGCGGAGGACTCGTCAACAACCAGACCAAGAGCACGGACACGGCCGACTCGACCGCCGGCACGCCGAACCTGGTGCTCGACAAGCTCGCCATCGACTTCGGCGCCATCGAGCTGAACAGCAGCGCCAGCGAGACCCTCACGATCACCAACAACGGCACCGCCGAGCTGAACATCGCCGGGCTCGACTTCTCGGACGCGGCCTTCACCGCCACCGCCGGGGCGGGCCTGCAGGTGGCCGCGGGTTCCACCACCACCCTCGGCATCACCTTCACCCCCACCGACTACGCCGAGTACGCCGGCACCCTCACGATCACCACCAACGACCCGGACACGCCCACCGCCACCATCGACCTCGCCGGCTCGGTGATCACCGACTCGGACGGCGACGGCTACGACAGCGAGGCGGCCGGCGGCGACGACTGCGACGACAGCGACCCGGACATCCACCCGGGCGCCGAGGACGCCTGGTACGACGGCGTCGACAGCGACTGCGACGGTTCCGACGACTGGGACCAGGACGGCGACGGCGAGGGCTCCCACGGCCACGGGAACGACTGCGACGACCTCGATCCCGACGTGAACAGCGAGGCCACCGAGTCCTTCAACGGCATCGACGACGACTGCGACGGCGAGGTCGACCAGGACGCCGTCGGCGGCGAGGCCGACGTGGTGCTCACCGGCGTGACCGCCGGCGACGAGGCCGGCGCGAGCCTCACGATGGGCGACCTCGACGGGGACGGCGCGGTGGAGCTGATCATCGGCGCGCCCGCCGCCGGCTCCGGCCGCGGCATGGTGGCGGTCTTCGGCGCCACGGACCTGCCCTCGGCCACCGACGACATCGAGTCCGGCGCCAACGCCTTCGTCGGCGACGGCAGCCGCGACGCCCTCGGCACCGACGTCGCCTACCTGTCGGCCTTCGCCGAGGGCGGCCCCTACCTCGCGGTGGGTTCCCCCGGCGCCGGCAGCGCCTATGGCTCGGTCTACGTGATCCCCGGCGACAAGGCCTTCGGCTCGGGCGACACCGACGACGCCACGGTGATCGTCAGCGGGGACGGCACCTACGAGGTGGGCACGGGCATCGGCCAGGGCGCCGACCTCGACGCCGACGGCCTCGAGGAGCTCTACGGCTGGTTCACCGACAGCACCGGCTCGCAGACCTCCTACATCTACCTGCTCTACGGCGACGCCTCGGGTTCCTACACCACCGCCACCGTCGACGCCGCCTGGTCCACCAACGGCGACAACACGCTGATGCGCCACTCGGTGCCCACCGGCGGCGACCTCGACGGCGACGGCTACGACGACATGCTCTGGTGCGACCACCTCGCCGACCTCAACAGCGGCGACGACGACAACTCCGGCTTCGTCTGGGTGCTGTTCGGGCGCACGGCCCCCTACCAGAACGCGGGCATGCCCGACCTCGGCGACGCGGCCGCCAAGGTGATCGTCGGCGACGACAACGAGCGGGTGGGCTGGATGTGCGCGATCGGCCCCGACCTCGACGGCGACGGCGACGACGAGCTGTGGGTGATGAACCGGGGCGGGGACGCCGATCTCTACGTGATCCCCGGCTCCACCGACCTCCGGGACGGCGGCATCGACCCGGCCGAGGAGGCCATGGTCGTCTACACGATGAGCGCCTCCTCCACCGACCCGCTCCAGTTCCGGCGCATCGGCGACTGGACCGGCGACGGCATCTCCGAGATGGCGCTCGGCCGCGAGTCGAGCAGCTCCAAGGCCGGGCAGGTCTGGGTCTACAGCTCCGAGGTGACCAGCGGCACCTGGGCCGGCGAGCGCGATGCCTTCGGCACCGTCTACGGCGACAGCGACGAGCCCTACTACCAGTCCGACTTCGGCTACGCGATCTCGGCCCTGCCCGGCGACCTCGACGGCGACGGCTACGACGACTTCGTCGTCGGGGATCCGGGCTACACCGGCAGCTCCGGGGCCGACACCGACCTCGGCGCCGTGTTCATCAACTTCAACCGCCTGGGCGGGTAGCGCCGGCCCCGGTGGGAGCCCGGGCGGCTACCGGATGATCAGCCGCCAGCCCGGCAGCCATCGCTCGACGATGGCCGGGCCGTGGAGCACGTAGAGCACGGCGGCGAAGGCGAGGAAGGGCCCGAAGGGCAGCGCGGTGGCCAGCCCCCGGCGCCGCAGGAGCACCAGCGGCACGCCGACGAGGGAGCCGGCGACGCTGGCGACGAAGAGCACGAAGGGCACCGCCG
Source organism: Deltaproteobacteria bacterium (assembly GCA_015489145.1). Lineage (GTDB taxonomy): Bacteria > Myxococcota_A > UBA796 > UBA796 > UBA2385 > S143-5. Next base: position 8,231 of record WGAH01000084.1, on the reverse strand, counting down.
GGAAGGGGCCGAGGAAGCTGCCGATCATCGCCAGCAGCTTCACGTCGCCCAGGCCCATGCCCTCGCGGCGGCGCACGAGCCAGAAGAGGCCCATCACCAGCAGCAGGAAGCCGCCGCCGGCCAGGGCGCCGAGCACGCTGGCCTTCCAGCCGATGGCCTCGGACCAGCCGAGGCGCTGCAGCAGCGCCGAGGCGGCGACACCGAGGGGCACGGCGTAGATGCTGAACTCGTCGGGGATGATGTAGTGGCGCACGTCGATGAAGGTCTGGGCCACGAGCATCGCGACGAAGAGGAACATCGTCAGCCAGGCGGCGAGGTGGGCGAGGTCGATGGCCTCGGCGTCGGGGACGATGCGCCGGAAGAGCAGCCAGCCGAGCAGGCCCGTGAGCAGCTCGACGGCGGGGTAGATCGAGGAAATCGGCGTGCCGCAGTCGCGGCAGCGGCCCCGCAGCAGCAGCCAGGACAGCACCGGCACGTTGTCGAACCAGCGAATGCGGTGGCCGCACACCGGGCAGTGGCTCGGCGGGCGGATGACACTGCGGTCCTCGGGCATGCGGGCGATGCAGACGTTGAGGAAGCTGCCGACGACCAGGCCGAGCAGGAAGGCGTAGCCGGCGAGCAGGGCGTGGAGGGTGGCGGGGCTCAAGCGGCCTCCCGGACGGCCTCGATCACCCGGACCACGTCGGCGTCGCTCATGCCGACGTGGCAGGGGATCGCCAGGGCCTCGGCGCAGAAGCGGGCGGCGCGGGGCGCCGGGGGCTGGTCGGCGCGCAGCAGCCCGGCGAGCGCCGGCTGCTCGGTGAGGGGACGGGGGTAGTAGACGGCGGTGGCCACGCCCCGGCGGGCGAGGGCGTCGGCGAGGCGGTCGCGCTCCGGGTGGCGCAGGCAGAAGACCGCCTCGTTGCTCCCGGGGCTGGCCGGGAGGCACAGGTCGCCCAGCGCGGCGCGGTAGGCGGCGGCGATGGCCCGGCGCCGGGCGAGGCGGGCGGGGAGGTCGGCGAGGTGGGCGAGCACCACCGCCGCCTGCACCGCGTCGAGGCGGGAGTTGCCGCCGACGTGGCCGGCGACGCGCTCGTGCAGGTGGGGGCCCGCGGCGCCGTGGTGGCCGAGCGCGCGCACCCGGCGGGCGAGCGCCGGGTCGTCGGTGACCACCATGCCCCCGTCGCCGGCGCCCCCGAGGACCTTGGTCGGGTAGAAGCTCAGCGCCGCCGCCGCGCCGCGCCCGGGGAAGGGCTCGCTGCCGGCGGCCTGGGCGGCATCGTCCACCACCGGCAGGCCCAGGTCGGGCTCGGGGGCGGCGGCCCCGAACAGGTGCACGGGGACGACGGCGCGGGTGCGCGGGCCGACGAGGGCCCGGGCGGCGTCGGGGTCCATGAGGGGGCGGTCGTCCAGGACGTCGGCGATCACCGGGCGCGCGCCGAGGCGGACCACGGCGCCGGCGGTGGCGAAGAAGCTCACCGCCGGCACGATCACCTCGTCGCCGGGACCGACGCCCTGGCCCTGGCCCTCGCCGCCCTCGGCGTCGGTGCCCGAGGCGACGCCGACGCCGTGGGCGCGCCCGGCGAGGTGGGCGACGGCGGCCTCGCAGGCGGCGACCTCCGGGCCGCCCACCCAGCGCCCGCTCGCGAGGACGGCGGCCACCCGCCGCTCCACCTCGGCGGCGACCCGGGCGTGGCGCCCGGCGACGTCGACCAGCGGGATCACCGCAGGTCCCGCCGCCGGAACACCGCCATCGCCAGGACGAGCACCGCGGTGGTGTAGGCGATCCCGTAGCCGACGGCGGGCCAGACCTGCTCCCAGGGCGTCGGCCGGCCGTGGACGGCGTCGGCCCGGATGTTGAACAGCTCGAAGTTGGGCAGCGCCCAGTAGAGGGCCCGGGCCACCTGCCGCACCGCCGGGTTGTCGGACTGGTTGCCGTACAGCCAGATGTCGTCGGCGAGGTGGCCGATGACGAAGACCGCCAGGGTGAAGGCCGAGGCCGTGGTCGGCGCCGAGTAGGTGGAAAACAGCGTGGCCCAGGCCGTCAGCAGGGCGAGCTCGAACAGGAGCAGCGCCGTGCTGACGAAGACCACCGGCGGCGGAAAGCCCTGCTGCACCACCATCAGCGCCGTGTAGACCGCCAGCAGGATGCCGACCTCGACCGCCAGGGTGAGCATGAGGCCCAGGTACTTGCCGAGCACGAACATCCAGCGGGGCACGGGCTTGGACAGGATCGTGTAGGCGGTGCGCTTGTCGAGTTCCTTCCAGACGAGGCTCACGCCGAGGAACATCGCGATGATCGAGGCGAAGAGGTCCATCGCCCCCTGGCCGATGCTGCGGACCACCTCGTCCTGGTCGCCGATCGTGACCTCCTGCAGGGCCAGGGACAGCACGATCACGCCGGCGGCGAAGAACAGGATCGAGTAGAGCACGCGGTCGCGCACCGCCTCGCGGAAGGTGTTGAGGGCCAGGGCGAGCAGGCGGTTCATCGGGCGGCCTCCCGCACCTCGCCGATGAGGGCGTCCTCGAGGGTGCGGCGCAGGGGTTGCACCGAGAGCACGTGGCGGCCGGCGTCGAGGGCGGCGCGCACCGCCCCGTCCACCGCGTCGGGGGGCAGGCGCAGGGTGTGGGAATCCGCGTCGCTTCGGACGAGGGTGGCCCCGGGAACCGGCACCGGGTCGGCCCCGCTGAAGGTGCAGTCCACCGACTCGACCTGCCGGCCGAGGAGATCGCTCACCCGGCCGACCCCCCGCAGGCGCCCGCCCACCAGGATCGCCACCCGGTCGCTGAGCGTCTCGACGTCGTGGAGGATGTGGCTGGAGTAGAAGATCGTGCGCCCCTCGGCGGCCTCTTCGAGGATGAGGTCGCGCACCAGGGCGCGCCCGAGCGGGTCGAGGCCGCTCATCGGCTCGTCGAGGACGACGAGGTCGGGGCGGTTGAGCAGCGCCTGGCACAGGCCGACCCGCTGGAGCATGCCCTTGGAGTAGCGGCGCAGGGCCTCGTCGGCGGCGCGGGCGAGGCCGACCCGCTCGAGGAGGGCGTCGGCGCGGGCCTTGCGGTCGGCCGCGGGCATGTCGAGGAGGCGCCCGTAGAAGTCGAGGAGCTCGCGGGCGGTGAGGTGCTCGTAGAAGTAGGGGCGCTCGGGCAGGTAGCCGACCCGCCGGCGGGCCTCGGGGCGGTCGTGGGGCACGCCGAGGATCCAGGCGCGGCCCGAGGTGGCGGCGTGAAGCCCCATGAGGATCTTGATCGTCGTGGTCTTGCCGGCGCCGTTGGGGCCGATGAAGCCGAAGATCTCGCCGCGCCGCACCTCGAGGTCGAGGCCGTCGAGCCCGGTGAAGCGGCGCATGAAGAAGCCGGTGCGGTAGACCTTCCCGAGCCCCTCGGCGCGAATGGCGGGCTCGCCGCCGGCTGGGCGGCTGCGCGCGTCGGGGCCGCTCGCGGGGGCGGGGGTGCTCATCGCGCGGAACCCTAACCCGCGCCGTTCCCGGAAGCGGCGCGGCGGCGCAGCCAGGCGGCGACCTCGGCCTCGGTGAGCGCCCCGGCGCTCCGCCAGTTGCAGCGGGTGCAGGCGGGACCGCTGTCCTCGAAGCGCCCCTCGACCTGCGCCAGCCGCCAGGCCTCGATGCGCTCGCCGTGCCACAGGGCCATGAGCGGCTGCTCGCGCACGTTGCCGAGGCGGTTCTCGAGGTGCTCGTCGAGGCAGCAGGTCGTCACCGTGCCGTCGACGTGCACCATCGGGGTGCGCCACAGGCCGGCGCAGGGGGGGCGCTTCACGACGCCTCCCCGGCGTCGCCGCGCGCCTCGACCGGCCGGGGGGCGGCGTCCGGCGAGTCGAACCGCCACCAGCGCCCGTCGATCAGCCGCTCGTGGGGGAAGTAGCGGGCCTTGTAGGCCAGCGGGGCGCAGTCGGCGACGTAGAGGCCGAGGTAGTGGTGGCGCCCGCCCTGCCGCCGCAGCCAGGCCGTCTCGAGGAGCACGCTGTAGACGCCGAGGCTGCGCCGCGACTCGTCGGGGTCGAAGAAGAAGTAGACGCTCGAGGCGTCGAGGCGCCCGAGGTCGAGGATGCCGACGCCGACGAGGCGGTCGCCGAGGAGGTAGCGCATCTCCACGGTCTCGACGCAGGACTCGACGAACCAGCCCCGGTAGCCGCGCTCGGTCATCGGCCGGTCGTCCGTGGCGAGGCCGCGCTCCCGCTTGTGGCGGTTGTAGAGCGCGAGCTTCTCCTCCGAGAAGGTGGCCGGGCCGATCTCGACGCGCACGTCGCGGTTGCGGCGGATCACCCGGCGCTGCGAGCGGCTCGGGCGGAAGTCGCGCACCGGGATGCGGATCGGCTCGCAGGCGCGGCAGCTCCGGCAGGCGGTGCGGTACAGCATGTGCCCGACGCGGCGGTCGCCCTCGGCGAGGCTCGCGTCGGTGTCCTCGGGGCTGAGGGGGAGGAGCTGCCAGCGCAGGGGCATGCGGGCTTCCTGCCCCGGCCGGTACGGGCAGGGCTCCTCCTCGTCGTGCACCAGGCGCTCGGTTCGGGTCATGGGGGGAGTATGCTCCAGGAGGGGCGGCGGCGCCGCCCGGAGGAGGGCGCATGGCCATCGTCGCTGAGATGAGGGATGGGATCGGCCATATCGTCCTCGATCGCCCCGAGAAGGCCCACGCCTACGACCGCGCCCACCTCGGCGCCCTGGCGGAGGCCTACGAGGACCTGTCCGCCCGCGCCGCGGTGATCGTCGTGCGCTCCACCGGGGACCGGGCCTTCTGCGCCGGCGCCGACCTCGACGAGCTGCGCGCCGCGCCTCCGGAGGCCGCCCTCGACCTGCTCAGCCAGCGCGTCTTCGGCGCCATCGCCCGGGGGCCGGCGACCACGGTGGCCGTCGTGCAGGGGCCGGCGGTGGCTGGCGGTTTCGAGCTGGCCCTGGCCTGCGACTTCCGGGTGGTGGGGCCCCGGGCGCGCTTCCGCCTCCCCGAGACCGGCCTGGGCATCATCCCCTCCGCCGGGGGCACCACCCGGCTGGCGCGCGTGGTGGGCCCGGCCCGGGCGCGGCTGGTCGTGCTGGCGGGCCACGAGCTCGACGCCCGGGAGGCGGTGGACTGGGGCCTCGCCCTCGGCCCCCACGACGACCCCCTCGCCGCCGGCCTCGCCCTGGCGCGCGAGCTGGCGGCGCGCGACCCCCTCGCCCTGCGCCTCGCCCGGCAGGTGCTCGACCACGCCGAGGACGCCCGGAGCTTCGAGGCGGAGCGCCTCGCCGAGGCCCTGCTCTACGCCCGCCGCGACCGCTCGCGTTAGCCTCGGAACCCGGAGATGCCGATGCCCGAACGTCCCCGCATCCTGTCGGTCGGAACCGCCCACCCCCCGGATCGCTACACCCAGGACGACATCCTCGAGCGCTTCCACACCGACAGCCCGGCGGTCAAGGCGCTCTACAAGGCCTCGCACATCCACGCCCGCTACCTCTACCTGCCCGAGCCGGGGCCCGACGGCCGCCCCCACGAGACGATGAGCGAGCTGCTCCACAAGCACCGGCAGGGGGCGCTGTACATGGGCGAGCGGGCGATTCGCCGCTGCCTCGAACCGCTGGGCCTCGGCCCCCGCGACGTCGACTACCTCGTGGTCACCAACTCGACGGCCTTCATGCTGCCGGGGCTCACCGCGATGTTCATCCGGCACTTCGGCTTTCGCGAGGACGTGCACCGCACCGACGTGGTGGGCATGGGCTGCAACGCGGGCCTCAACGCCCTCAACCCGGTGGCCGGCTGGGCGGCGGCCAACCCGGGGCGCAACGCGCTCATGGTGTGCTGCGAGGTCAACAGCGCGCTCTACATCGACGATGACTCCATCGGAAACGCCGTGGTCAACAGCCTGTTCGGCGACGGCTGCTCCGCGATCCTCGTCCGCGCCGACCCGGGGGACGCCGAGCGGCTGGCCCCGCGCATCCTCGGCTTCAACAGCCACATCATCCCGGAGGCCTGGGCGGCGATGCACTACCGCTGGTCCGAGGAGCACGGGCGCTTCGGCTTCATCCTCGACCGCGACGTGCCCTACGTGCTCGGCACCCACGCCGAGTTCCCGGTGCGGCGGCTGCTCGACGCCTTCGGCCTCAAGAAGCGGCACATCAAGCACTGGATCATCCACTCCGGCGGCAAGAAGGTCATCGACGCGATCAAGTACACGGTGGGCATCACCGAGCACGACGTGCGGCACACGGTGGGCTGCCTGCGCGACTACGGCAACCTCGGGAGCGGCGCCTTCCTGTTCGCCTACGAGCGCCTCGTGCGCGAGGGGACGGTGCGTCGCGGAGACTACGGCGTCATGATGACCATGGGGCCGGGAACCACGATCGAGACGGCGCTGCTCCGGTGGTGAGCCGCGCGGCACGGGAGGCGAGATGCAAGAGCTGAAGACCCTTCGCTACACCGAGGAGGGGCAGGTCGCCCGGGTCGAGCTGCTCCGCGACACGATCAACATGCGCATGGTGCGGGAGCTCACCGCGGTCTGCGACCACCTCGAGGACGAGAGCGAGGCCACCATCGTCGTGTTCACCGGCGCCGGCGACGACTTCTGCCGGGGCATCGACTTCCGCGACTTCCGCCCGGACCAGCCCGTCGACATCCACGGCTTCAACAAGTGGGAGAAGGCCTGCGTCCGCATCGAGCGCCTGCCCAAGGTCACCGTCGCCGCCATGCAGGGCGAGGTGCGGGGCGGCGGCCTGCAGCTCGCCCTGGTCTGCGACGTCCGCATCGCCTCCCCCGACGCGGTCTTCCAGCTCCCCGAGGTCAAGAGCGGCTTCCTGCCGGGCATGGCGACCTTCCGCCTCGCCAAGTACGTCGGCCTCGGCCGGGCCAAGCGGCTGATCATGCAGTGCCCGGAGTTCGACGCCCACAAGGCCGTCGCCCTCGGCCTCATCGATGAGGTGGCCTACGACCTCGACGAGGGCGTGCAGGCCGCCATCGACAACTTCCTGCCGGTGCACCCGGTGGTGGTGCAGCTCGCCCGGCGGCTGCTCAACGAGTCCTACGCCACCGACTTCGAGAACGCGATCGGCAACTTCCTCGCCGCCCAGCACCGCGCCGTCACCCAGACCGCCTTCCTCGAGACCCTGAAGCGCGCCCGGCAAGAGGACGGCGGCGGTGACTGAGCCGGCGGCGGGCGGTCGCTTCGTCGAGGCGGCCCGGGGCGTGCGGCCCTTCGCCGTCGACCCGGAGGTGATGGGGCGCATCCGGCCCATGCAGGCCCGCGACGCCGAGGACGTCGCCCGCCTGCACCACGCGGCGATGGGCAACAGCCTGTGGGCGCGCGTCGGCCGGCGGTTCCTGGCGGTGCTCTACCGGGTGCTCGTCGACAGCGAGCGCTTCCTGGCCTTCGTCTACGAGGAGCCCGTCGAGCCCGGTTCGGGCCGGATGCGGGTGCGCGGCTTCATCGCCGGCAGCACCGACCCCGACGCGATGCTGCGCGACACCTTCCGGCGGGCCTGGTTCCTCCTCGGGCCGGCGGCGCTACCCGGGGTGCTCAAGCCCTCGGTGCTCCGGCGCCTCGCCGAGACGGCGCGGTACAAGCGGGTGTCCGACGCCGTCCACCTGCCGGGGCCCGTGCCCGCCGAGAGCCTGTTCTGCTCCTTCGAGCCCGACCTGCGCGGCCGGCGGGTGAGCGGCCACATCAACAAGGTGCTGTTCGACGACCTGCTCGCCCGCGGGCACCGCTACGTCAAGATCACGACCGAGGTCGACAACGAGGGCGCCAACCGGCAGCTCCGGAGCTGGGGCTTCGTCGATTGCGGGCGCTTCCGCTTCTACGGCAAGGACATGGTCACCTACGTCCTCGACCTGGAGGCGAGCCCCCGGGTCGAGCCCGTGAGCCGCCACCCGGCGGTCTGAGATGCGGTGAGACGGCCCGCCCCGTCGCGGCCCACCGCCTCGCCCGGCAGCGGGGGCGGCGGGCTCGCGGCCGGGGGCGCCCTCCTCGGCACCTGGGCGGTGGCCCTGGCCCTGCTGCGCGGGCCGCTCGCGCACCTCCTCGACCGGGTGTGGGGTCCCGAGGACCCGTGGAACAACGGCGACTTCACCGTCGCCTCCTGGGCGTTCTGGTCGGCGGGCCACCCGGGCGAGGAGCGGTCGCTCCTCGTGTTCCCGGAGGGCGAGGGGCCGCTGGTCCACCACGTCCCCAATCCCTTCGACGCCTGGCTGGTCGGGCCGCTGCTGCGCCCCGAGACCTTCGCGGCGGGCTGGAACCTCCTGCAGCTCGGCCACCACCTCGGCAACCGCGC
>WGAH01000083.1 GCA_015489145.1 Deltaproteobacteria bacterium | reverse complement strand
ATTTCCCACGGGCGCGTGTGTCATTCCGCGCGGTCGGACGGGGCCGGGGGTCGTGGACGAGCAGCAGGGCGGCGCCGTTCCAGCGCGCGAGCTCGGGCGGCGGGAGGGCCGCGACGGGAAGCAGGGCCAGGGCGACCCGGGCGCGGGCGATGCCGTCGGCGGGCTCCAGCGTCCAGCCGGACCGGGCGGGCCGCAGGCGGAAGGACCGGATGAAGGCGCCGGTGGCGGTGGACAGGGCGTGGGCCACCCGCAGCGCCGTCGGGCCCGGGTCCACCAGCGCGATGGTGCCGCGGACGAGGTTGTCGGGGACGCCGGGATCGCGGGCGTAGAGGGCGAGCACGGGCGTGGGGCTGCGGGCGACGAGGGCGTGGGTCAGGCCGCCGGTGGCCCGGCCGCGGGTTCCCATGACGACGAGGTCGGCGCCGAGTTCCCGGGCGGCGGCGAGAATCCCGTCGGCGGGCTCGTCCCGGCGGGTTCGCAGGTGGGCCGGCACCCCGAGGGCGCGAAAGGGCTCGGCGAGCTGGTGGAGCCGGGCCAGGACGGCGAGCGCCGGGTCGCGCGGGGCCACGTGCAGCAACACCGCCTCGCCGGCGAGCGCCTGCGTCAGCGTCGCGGCGAGGGCCACGGCCGCGCGGGTGGGGGCGCTGAGGTCCACCGGAACGAGCACGGTCATCGCCCTTGGGGGAAGCAAGTTTCGTGCCCGGCTCCGGGTCGCCGTCGCCACCCCCCCGGCGGCCCCCTCCGGCCGCCGGCCGGCCGATCGCTTAGACTGCTCCCGTGAGCGAGGTCACCAGCGCCATCCCCCACGCCGCCGGGCGCCGGGTCGTCCTGCGCCGCGCGGTGCTCACCTGCACCGCCGGCCCCGAGGCCGGGCGCACCTGGGAATTCGAGCAGGACGTGATCCGCATCGGCGCGCTCGCCAGCGGCGACGTGGTGCTCAGCGACCCCACCGTCTCCCGGCGCCACGCCGAGATCGTCCGCACCCGCGAGGGCATCCTGTTGCGCGACCTCGGCTCCACCAACGGCACCTTCTGCGGGCCCATGCGGATTCGCGAGGTCTTCCTGGGCCCGGACACCCGCTTCCGGGTGGGGCGCACCGAGTTCGTCTTCACGCCCCGCGACGAGGTCGTGGACGTGCAGCCCTCCGCGGAGCACCACTTCGAGGGGCTCGTCGGCGACAGCCTCGCCATGCGCGAGGTCTTCTCGGTGCTCGACCGGGTGGCCCCCACCGACCTCACGGTGCTCATCGCCGGCGAGACGGGCACCGGCAAGGAGCTCGCGAGCCGCGCCATCCACCGGCGCAGCCGCCGCGCCGCCGGACCCTTCGTGGTCTTCGACTGCGGGGCGGTTCCCGAGAACCTCGTCGAGAGCGAGCTGTTCGGGCACCGCCGCGGGGCGTTCACCGGGGCGGTGGACTCGCGGCCCGGCGTCTTCGAGCAGGCCCACGGCGGCACGATCTTCCTCGACGAGGTGGGCGAGCTGCCCCTGGAGCTCCAGCCCAAGCTGCTGAGGGTGCTCGAGCAGCGCGAGGTGCGGCGCCTCGGCGACACGCGCACCCGCTCGGTGGACGTGCGGGTGGTGGCGGCGACCAACGTGCGCCTGCGCGAGGCGGTGGAGCAGGGGCGCTTTCGCGAGGACCTCTACTACCGCCTCGCCGTGGTCGAGGTCGTGCTGCCGCCGCTGCGCCAGCGCCTCGAGGACCTGCCGAGCCTCGCCCGGCACCTGCTGGCCCGGGCCGAGCACAACCCGGGGGTCACCCGCATCTCCCCCGAGGTGATGGCGATCCTCCAGTCGTACCACTGGCCCGGCAACGTGCGGGAGTTCGCCAACGTGATCGAGCGGGCCCTGCCATTCTGCGAGGGCGACACCATCACCCTCGACGCCCTGCCCGAGAGCCTCCAGGGGGCCGGCCGCGCCGCGCCGCCGCCGGGCGCCCCGCCCCCCGCCGCGCCGGGGGTGGGCAACCTCCCGTTCAAGGACGCCAAGGACCGCATCATCGAGGCCTTCGAGCGGCAGTACCTCCGCGACCTGCTCGCCCGCTTCGACGGCAACGTCTCCCGCGCCGCCCGCGCCGCCGACATGGACCGCAAGTCGATCACCCGGCTGATGAAGAAGCACGGCATCACCCGCCCCACCTGAGGGGGCGCCTACCGCCGGCGGCGCAGGCGGTTGGTGCGGATCAGGTGGCCGAGGAGGCCGAGCTCCGGCTCCAGCAGGACGACGGGGCGCTCGCCGCGGGCCAGCGCCCGGGCGAAGGCGAGGTAGTCCTCGGGGCCGGCCCGGCCGGCGAGGTAGCCGTCGCCGAGGCAGCGATCCAGCGCCGCCTCGGGGTCGTCGAGGCGGGCCCAGCGGTCGAGGAGGCCGACGACCGGGTGGTGGCGGGGCTCGGTCTTGAGGCGGCGGCAGGTCCGCAGGGCCTCGTTCATGCGGTTGCGGGGCATGGCGAGGAGCACGATGGCGGGCTGCAGGCGGCGCACCGTCCGGGCGAGGGGCTCGCCGGGAGGCGGCGACTCGACCTCGAAGGCCTCCGCGAGGGCGTTCATGGCGCGCACCCGGGAGCGGGCGTCGGGGTCGGCCACCACGACGCCGGGGCGGTCGCTCACGCCGCGCCTCCGGCGGCGAGGAGCTCGAGGATGGCGGCGGCCCGCACCGGGTGCCCGGTGAACAGCTCGAAGGCGAGGGCGGCCTGGTGGGCGAGCATGGCGTGGCCGGTGCGAAAGCCGAGGCGGCCTCCGGCGGCGAGGTCCTCGTGGGGCGGGTGGGCCATCCAGTAGTTCACGTCGACCCAGGTGGCGCCGTCGGGGAGCGGCGCCACCTGGGTCGACGTGAACT
>WGAH01000082.1 GCA_015489145.1 Deltaproteobacteria bacterium | reverse complement strand
GGGCGGCGGCCAGGGCGCCGGCTACCGCTTTCGCGAGGTCTCGGGGTGAGGGGCGACGCCGACGCCCTGGACGCGGCGCGACGCGACCCGGCCGGGGCCGCCGAGCGCTGTGCCGCCCTGTCCCTCCCGGACCTGCGCGCCGACTGCACCCTCGCCGCCGCCGAGCGCCTCGCCCGCCGGGACGGCCCCGCCGCCGCCGCCCTGTGCGACGCGCTTCCCACCGGGACGGCGCGGGACGAGTGCTTCTTCCAGGTGGCCGAGCGCGGCGGCGCCGACTGCGACCGGGCCGGCGCCTTCGCCGCCGACTGCCGCATGCACCGCTGGAGCCGCGAGCTGGAGGAGATGCTGCCCGAGGACCCGCGTCCCGTCGAGGTCCTGGACGAGCTGCGCCGGGCGATGCGCGAGGCCGGGCTCGATCCCGGGGCCGACGAGCCCTGGTGGGCCGCCTGGCGCGCCGTCCTCGCCCGCGGCCGCCCCTTCGACCGGGCCGCCTGCCGCGCGCTGGCCGACGCCCGCCTCGCCGCCCTGTGCGCCGGGGCCGGCCGGCAGCTCTACGGCGACTGGCTCGCCCACCTGCGCGACACCGGAACGCTGCCCTGCGCCGGGCCGGCCACCGGGCGCCTCGCCCACACCCCCGACCCGGAGCTCGACGCGATGCTCGCGGCGGCCCGCGCGGAGGCCGGGTGCCCGTGAGCGCCGGGCTCACGCGGATCATTCGCCAGGCCACCCGGCTGGCCGCGCTCGCCCTGGGCCTCGCCGCCGGCGGCTGCCGCCAGGCCCCGAGCGAGGCGCTCACCTGGTCCGAGAGCTACCTGCTCCTCGGCATCACGGACCAGGGACGGGTCGTCGAGGCCGAGGCGCGGCGCACGAACGCCGGCCTGCTGCGCGGGCAGGGGCGCCTCGGCGTCACCGTGTGGGTGGCCGGCGAGACGCCCCTGGCGATGGCCCGCACGGTCCTGCCCGAGCAGGTGCGCGCCGAGCCCGGCGACCGGGGGCTGCGCCTGGGCGAGGACGGGCTGTGGCGCGACGCCGCCGCCCCGGCCTGGACCGCCCGCTTCGCCAGCCCCGAGGCCAACGCCCGGCTGCGCCTGGAGCCCGAGGGGGTGCCGGCGCCGGCGCCGGCGGCCTGGCTCACGCGCCTGGGCCAGTGGACGGTCGCCCTGCCGGTGCCCCTCGGCGACCTGGCCGGCTGGGTCGAGGCCGAGCACCGGGGCGGCGGCGTGAACGGGCGGGCGGTGCTCCTGCACCGGGGCGGCGACGGGGTGCCGCCGGGCGGCCGGCGCATCGCCGTCGTCCTCGGACCCGACACGAGCATCGGCATCGTCGTGGACGGCGACGGGCAGCTCGCCTGGGGGGTGCTGGAGGGTCGGCGCCTCGACACCCGCGACGCCGCGCTCAGCAGCCCCGAGGGCCGGCGGTGGACCCTCGACCTGCGCCCGGCCGAGGACGTCGTGATCCGCCTTCGCGCGAAGGCCCCGGCGGGGGCCGCGGACCTGCGCGGGGGCCTGTTCCGGGTGGAGCGCCTCGTCCTCGACCGCCTGCGCCTGCCGGCCATCCGCCGGGTGCGACCGGCCCTGGCGCGCATCGCGGTCGGCGACCGCACGCTCGCCCTCCCGGCGGCCATCCGGCGGGAGGACTAGGCGTGAGCGCGCGTTACGCCTGCCGTATCGTCAATCTCGTCGCCGCGGCCCTCGCGGGCCTGGCCGGGGTGGGGCGGGCGGCCGCGGCCGCCGAGCAGCGGCTGCCCGCCTGCGCGCCGTGGAGCGTGCGCGCCGCCGTGCCGCCCGGCGAGACGCTGGTCGTGGACCTCGCCACCCCCACCGGCGTCGAGGTCGGCCGCATCCTCGTGCGGGACGGCGGCGAGGAGGCCGAGGGGGACTGGCTTCCCGACGAGGACGGCCGCGCCGGGGCGGTGCGGGCCACCGCGGCGGCCCTGTGCCTGGAGCCCGGGCGCTACCGGGCCCGCCTCGCGGGCGGGGAGGAGGCGCGCGCGGTGGACCTCCTCGTGACCCCGCCCGCCGCCGGGGCCCGCCTGGTCTCCGCGAGCGCCCCGGCGGGAAGCGTCGCCGTGCGGGGCTGGCGGCGGGGCGGAGCGGGCGCCGACGGCCTGGCCTGGGCCAGCGCCGACGGCGAGGGACGCGCCTGGTTGCCCCTGGTCGGCGGCCCCTGGGAACTGGTGGCCGAGGGTGGGCCCGCCGCCGGCACGGCGACCGTGGACGCCGGGCAGGACGAGGCCCGCCTCGACGCCCGGCCCCTGCCCCCGCCGCCCTCCCGGCCGCCGGCGGCCGGGAGGGCGGCGGGGGCAG
>WGAH01000081.1 GCA_015489145.1 Deltaproteobacteria bacterium | reverse complement strand
TCCTCGGGCCCCCGGGCCCCGTCCCGGAGGCGCTGCCCCCCGAAGACGGCGCGTTTCGCCGCTTCTTCACCGGCTCCCTGCGCTGGGAGGGCCGCGACTGGCCCTTCGCCGTGGTCGTCGGTCCCCGGCAGGACGCCGCCCGGGCCGCCACCCTCGCCGGGCGCCTCGCCGAGGAGGGCGCGATCTACCTCGACGCCGGCGACTTCCTCGACGGGCCGAGCAGCGTGCGCCCCGGCGAGCCCAGCCTGCACCGCCCCCTCGCCCGCGCCTTCCTCGCCGGGCTCCACCCGGCGGTCCTCGCGCCGGGCTGGCAGGAGCTGTCCGTCGGCTGGCCGGCCTTCGCCGCCGAGCAGGCCGCCGACCCGCTGCCCTACGTCGCGACCAACCTCGCCGGCGCGGCCGACTGGACCCCGGCCCCCGAGCTCGCGGTCCCGGACGCCTGCCGCGACGCGGACCACCCGCTGCCCCGCTGCGCCGTGGTGTCGGCCGGCGAGCGGCGCATCGCCTTCCTCGGGGTCCTCGACCCCTCGGTGGCCGACGCCGCGCCGGACCTGGCCGAGGTGGGGCTGGCCGTCGAGGACCCGCTGGCCTCCGCGCAGGCGATCGTCGACGCCCTCGCCGCCGGCGAGGCGCCCCCGGACGCGGTGGTCGTGCTCACCACCGCCGGCTCCGACACCCTCGCCCGCCTGCGCCGTCGCCTGCACGGGGTGGACCTCCTCGTCGGCGACCCCACCTTCGCCACCTTCCGCGTCGCCCGGCGCGAGGTGCGCTTCCGCCGCCTCGGCCGGGCCGAGAAGGGCGCGCCCCTCACCCTGCCGATGGACGGCGTCGCCACCGCCGAGCTGCGCTTCGACGAGGCGGGGGCCCTCGCCGAGGTGGCGGTGGAACCGCGGGAGCTGGCGGAGGTCGCCGCCGATCCCGCGCTTCGCGCCGGCATCCAGCGCACCCGCCTGCGCGTCTACCCGCCCCTCGACGAGCCCCTGGCCGAGCCCCCCGGCGACGCCGGCCTGCCGGCCTGGACCGCCGGAACCTGGGGCGCGCTGACCTGCGAGGCGGTGCGGCGCGCGACCGGGGCCGACGCCGTGATGCTGCGCGAGCTGCCGCCGCCTCCCCGGGGGGTGGCGACGCTCACGGCGCTGGACGCCCTCGACGCCCTCGCCGGCACGGACCGCCTCGTGCGGGTCCACGTCCCCGGCGACCGGATGCTGCGCTTCCTCGACCGGGCCGACGCGGCGGCCCCGGTGCGCTGCGGGGCGACGGCGGCCAGCCCCAAGGCCTGGGGCCGCACCCTCGAGGACGCCCGCACCTACACGGTCGCGACCACCGACCGCACCCTCGCCGAGACGGGCCTGGGCGCGCTGGTCGGCGCGCTGCCCGCCGGCGGCCCCTGGGACCCGCCCCGGCAGGAGCCCTGGCCCGGCCCCGACGCCGCGCCCTGGACCCTCCAGGAGGCCGCCCTCGCCGGTCTCAGGGACGCGGCCCACGCCGAGGACGGCGCCACCGCCGCGCTCCTCGACGAGCAACCCGCCAGCCGCCCGGCGCGGTGGGACCTCTACGTCGACGCCCTGTCGGTGGGGGTGGACCGCTTCGCCGGCACCGGCGAGGACGCCTTCGCCGAGGTGCCCGAGACCCTGGCGAACACGCCGTCGAGCCTGGCCCTGGCCGGAAGCGCCGACGTGGCCCTGGTCCGCGGCGGCGGCAGTCTCGCCGGCGAGGCGCGCTGGCAGGCCGACTACGGCCGTCTCGACACCGAGGGGGACCGGCAGGAGACCGCCGACGACTGGCGGGCCTCGGCCTCCCTGCGCGTGCCGGCCCTGGCGGTCCCCCTCGGCCTGGCCTGGGACCCCTACGGGGAGCTGCTCTACGACAGCGAGTTCACCGCCACCGAGGGCGACGACGGCGCCGCCAACCCGCTCCAGGCCGACCTCTACCTCGCGCTGGGCTGGGCGGCGGAGCGCGCCGGGCCCGTCAAGCGCCTGGTCGTCACGGGATTCCTCGCCCGCGACCTCTCCGGTTCCGGCGCATCGTCCCTCGACCGCGGCGGCCGGGTCGAGGCGCAGACCGCCCTCAAGCTCGCTCCCTCGCTGAAGTGGACCGCCGATCTCGAGGGGCTGGTGTGGGCGAACACCCCGGCGGACGACGCCGCCGACCTGCGCTTTCGCGTGCTCGCCGACACCGGCCTCGCGTTTGCGCCGGCTCGCTGGCTCGCCCTGAGCCCCACCGCCGAGGTCTACGTGCTCCAGGGGCGCGTGCCGGCCAACGACACCCTCGGCGTCGCCTGGCGCCTGGGCCTCACCCTCGGCACCACCGGGGCCTGGACCCTGCGCTGAACGTCGCGGGCCCTACCGGAAGTCGCGGGCCATCACCGTGCGCCGGCCGTGGCGCCGCGCCTCGTCGATGGCGCGGTCGGCCTCGGCGCGGACGATGTCGCTGAGCACCTCGAGCACCTCGGCCGAGGTGTTCATGCCGGACTTGTCCTTGATGTAGGCCTTCAGCCGGCTCGCGACGATGAGCACCGGGCGGTCCTCGGCGGCCGGGCGGCCCCGCGGCACGATGCGCCGCTTCGTCCCCTCGCCGGCGGCCAGGCGCTTCGCCTCGGCCTCGGTGGGGGCGCGGTGCTCGTCGGCCCAGGCGTTGCGGTGGTTCATCACCGCCACGTGGGAGTCCCAGCAGGCGAGGCTGCAGAAGACGGGCTGGAACCGGGCGCGGTTGCAGGTGCTGACGCTGCACGTCCAGTAGGCGGCCCCGTGGGGGATGGGCTTCTTGCAGGCGGCGCAGGTCTTCCAGGCTTCGGGCATGGGCTCTCCTCGGAACGCAGCCTAACCGCTCGCCTCCGGGCGGGTCGGCCGCGGACGCGCTACGCTTCGCCGGGGACCCGCCCATGATCGACACCCTGCTGCTCAACGCCGACTACCGGCCCATCCGGGTCGTGAGCTGGCAGCGGGCGGTCACGCTGCTCGTGCAGGACAAGGTCCGCCCCGTGGCCGCCTACCCGGGCCGGCAGGTCCGCAGCCCGACCACGCGCCTGCCCTGGCCGGCGGTGGTGGCGCTTCGCACCTACGTGCGCCACGGCCTGCGCGCCCGCCTCAACCGCGCCAACCTCCTCGCCCGGGACGCCTACCGCTGCGCCTACTGCGGCTGGCGGCCCCTGCGGCCCGACGGGTCGGTCGCCCTCGAGGAGCTCTCCCTCGACCACGTCGTACCCCGCTCCCGGGCGGTGAACGGCCTCGTGCCGTCGGTGGTGGACGGGCGGCCGGTGCCGGTGGCGAGCTGGGAGAACCTCGTCGCCGCCTGCCACGCCTGCAACGGCCGAAAGGCGAACCGCACCCCCGAGGAGGCCGGAATGCCCCTGCGGGTCGTGCCCCGCCGGCCCCAGCCCTGGGAGGTGGCGCGCATCCTCTCGCGGCGGGTCCGCATTCCCGACGAGTGGAAGGACTACCTCCCGCCGGGCTCGGCCTGGCGCGACTACTGGACGGCGGAGCTCGAGGGCTGATCCGCCTCCTCGCCGGGCAGGGCCAGGCGCATCATCGGGCCGACGTCCGCCGAGCAGTCGCGACCCGAGGCCCGGGCCAGCAGGGTGATGTCGAGGACGACGTGGTTGGCCGCCACGTCCACCAGCGAGGGGTTGGTCGTCCACACCGCCTGGTTGTCGGCCTCGGGCTCGGTGCCGCCGATGAGGGCCTCGTCGCCGTCCACGACGACGATGGCCCGGTGCGGCCAGCCCGGGCGGGCCTCCGGGGCGGCCCACACCGAGAACCCCGGCGGCGGCGCGGCGAGGGGAGCCGGGCAGTGCAGCACCCGGTGCAGATCGCGACCGGCCACCGCCGCGAAGGCGTCGCGCAGGGCGTCGATCTCGCGGGGCCAGAGGCTGAGGTGCACCGAGCGGGTGGCGCCGCGCAGCAT
>WGAH01000080.1 GCA_015489145.1 Deltaproteobacteria bacterium | reverse complement strand
GCTTGGTCGTTGGGAGCAGGCGCTGGCGGCGGCGCGGGAGGCGGTGGAGCTGTACCGCGCCCTGGCGGCGGAGCGGCCCGCGGCCTTCCGGCCCGAACTCGCCAAGAGCCTCCACAACCTCGGCGCTTTTCTCAGCGAGCTGGGTCGTCGGGAAGACGCGCTGGCGGCGGCGCGGGAGGCGGTGGAACTGTCCCGCGCCCTGGCGGAAGAGCGGCCCGCGGCCTTCCGTCCCGAACTCGCCGCGAACCTCAACAACCTCGGCGTTTTCCTCACCCAGCTTGGTCGTCGCGAGGAGGCGCTGGCGGCGGCGCGGGAAGCCGTGGAGCTGTACCGCGAGCTGGCGGAAGAGCGCCCCGCGGCCTTCCGTCCCGACCTCGCCAGCGCTCTCGACACCCTGGGAACGGTCCTGCTCAACCTCGGCAGGCCCGCGGAGGCGTGCGAGGCGTTTCGCGAGGGCATCGCGTACCTGCGGCCGCTCGTCGAGGGTCGCCCCGGCGCCCGCGGAAAGCTCGTGACCGCCCTCGTCGCGCGCTACCTGGAAGCCTGCGAGGCGGCAGGCGTCGAAGTGGACGAGGAGCTGCTGCAGGGTGCGGAAGCCACGCTCGAATACTGGGAGACGCTCGAAGAATGATCGCGGAGGAGGGTCCCCGCGCGGAACACGGCGGTAGCACGCTTCTCGCGGCCGACCCGCGCTGAGCCCCGGCGGCGGCGCCGCTTTCCTCCCGTCCCGGCGCGCCGGGAGGGGCCCACGCGGTTAGCGGCCGTGCGCCCCGCCTGGCCCGCCTCCGAGGAGGACCCGAGATGAGCCGACGAAACCGCTCCGCCCGCCCCCGTGGCACCCGCGGGGGCCGCAACAAGCAGGAGGTGAAGCGCCTCCTTCGCGCCCTCGAACAGCCGGATGGCTTCTTCTTGGCCGTCCTGAAGGCCGACAGCCCGCGCGCCCTCCACATGGCCCTCCTCGCCATGGGGCTGGCCCACCGGGGCATGCGCATCGGCCCTGCCGACGAGCTGGAGCCCTTCACGGCCGAGGGCCTGCTCGCGGAGCTCGACGAGGTCCTCGCCGGCGAGCGGCCGGAACTCCTCCTCCTCGACGCCACCCAGGCCCGGCCCGGGGACGCCCGGGCCTGGGCCGAGGCGTTTCGCCGCCTCGACGCCGACCGGGATCGCCTGGCCGACCGCCTGGCGGCGCCCTTCCTCCTCGCCGTCCCGCCGTGGCTGGCGAAACATCTCCCCCGGGAAGCGCCCGGCCTCTGGGCCCTGCGCGCCCACACCGTCCGGCTGGCGAACCGCTCCCGGCCCCTGGGCAACGCCGACCTGAGCCCGCAGCTCGACGGGATCATGGGCCAGCTCTCCAGTCTGCCGGAGGGCCCGCTCGCGCAGCTTGCCGGCGTGCTCTCCGGGCTCATGACCGAGGTCCACGAGGCAGGCGCGGACGAGCAGGCCGTCGTGATCGGCCGCAGGATCGACGGCATCCTGCGGGAACTCGTGCGACGCGACCGCGACGCCTACGTCCACAACCTCGTGCGCAACCTGAACAACATGGTGATCAGCCTCGTTCGCATCGGTCGCCCCGAGGAGGCCCTCGAAGCCTCCGACGAAGCCCTCCCGATCGCCCGAGAGCGGGCGGCGTTCGACCGCGACGACCACCTGATCGATCTCGCGAGGACGCTCGACGCGCGAGGCGCCGCCCTCGAGGCCCTCGGGCGGTTCGAGGAAGCCATCGAGGCCAGCTCCGAGGCGGTGGCCGCCTTCCGGGAACTGGTCGAGGGCGATCGCGATGCCTTTCTTCCCGAGCTCGAAAACAGCCTCGACCTCCTGGGGATTGCCCTCGAGAAGGCCGGCCGCCCCGCCGAGGCCGTGGCGCCCGTGCGCGAGACCGTCGAGATCCTCCGGGAGCGCGCCCTCGCGGAGCCCGACGCCCCCCGCACCAAGCTGTTCGAGCAGCTCGCCACCTACGGGCAGCTCCTCTCCGAGCTCGGCCGCCACGAGGAATCCGCCGAGGCCTATCGCGAGGTCGTCGAACAGGTGCGGGAAATGTCCGACGCGCCCCCCCGGACCCGGTCCATCCTGCTCGCCCTGGGCCTGTTGGACCTGGGCCAGGAACTCGCGCGAAGCGAGCGCTTCGCCGACGCACTCGCCGCCGCCAGCGAGTCCGTCACCCTCCTCCGCGCCCTCTCCGAGAACGGTCAGCCAGGCACCGACCTGAACCTCGCCCGGGCCCTTCACGTCCTCGGCATCGCGCTCCTCGGACGGGGCCACGCGGACAGGGCCGTCGAGGCCCACCGCGAGAGCCTGGTCCTCTTCCGGGGGGCGCTCGAGCGGAACCCCAAGACCGCGTCCATTCTCGAACAGGCTCCCCCCTTCCACTACCGCCGGGCCTGCGCGGCAGCGGGGGTGCCGGTGGACGAGGCGCTGGTGGGGCCGCTGGAGGCCGCGCTCGAGGGCTGATCGCGGCGGAACCCGACCGCGGGAATCCACGTCACGCCGTTCTTTTCGGCGGTCCCCGCGCCGTGGCCGGGCCCCCTTCCCGTTCCACCCGGCCGCGCCAGCTCCGGGCCAACGCGATAGCCGGGCCGACCCGCTACCACGAAGGAGCGTCCCGCCACGAGCCGCGGGAACCGGCGTCCCCCCTCGCGCTGCCGTCCTGGCTCGCTTCCCGATTCCCGAAGAAGGCCCCGGGCTTCTGGGCCGACCGCGCCTTCGTCCACCGCCTGGTGCAGCGCCGGGAGCAGCGCCCGTTCCGGGGGCGGAACGGGCCCTCCCCCGCCGACCTCTCCGATGGCGAGCTGCTGAGCAGGCTCGCGGGCATCCAGCAGGCCCGCCTCGATCAGCTCCACGCCGGGGACGACGAGGGGGCGGTGAAAACCCTGCGCGAGATCGCGATTCTCCTCCGGGAACTCGTCTACCGGGATCGCGACACCCACATCCACGGTTTCGCCACGACGCTCGACGGCCTCGCCGACGAGCTCAGCAGCCTCCGCCGCCACGCCGAGGCCCTCGAGCCGGCCCGCGAGACCGAGGGCGTCCTGCGCGGGCTCGTCGATCGCGACCGCCTCCCCGTCCTCTCCGAACTCGCCCGGAACCGCTTCATCCTCGCCACCGCCCTGTCGGCGCTCGGGCGCGACGCCGAGGCCCTCGAAGCCGTGCGGGAAGCCGTCGCCCTCCTGCGCGAACTCGTCGGCCACGACCGCGAGACCCA
Organism: Deltaproteobacteria bacterium; assembly: GCA_015489145.1. GTDB lineage: Bacteria > Myxococcota_A > UBA796 > UBA796 > UBA2385 > S143-5. The sequence goes on along the minus strand of WGAH01000080.1, from coordinate 655 downwards.
CCTCCCCAGGCTCGCCGATGGGTTGATCGTCCTCTCCACCCACCGCTCCCAGCTCGGCCGCCCCGAGGAAGCCCTGGAAGCCGCGCGGGAAGCCGTCGCCCTCCCGCGCGAGTTGGTCGAGCGCGACCGGAAGGCCTTCCTCCCCGAGCTCTCCACGGGGCTCGCGCGCCTCGGCACCGCGCTCAACGACCTCGATCGCCCCGAGGAGGCCCTCGGGATCTTCGCGGAGAACCCGCGGTATCTCCGCGAGCTGGCCGGGCGGCCGACCGCTGCCGACCGGCTCCCTCTCGCCACCTCCCTGGTGGCCGAGGGCCGCACCCTCGCGCGCCTCGGCCGACACGCCGAGGCCGTGGCGGCCTTCCACGAGAGCCTGGAGCTCGTCTCCCGGGATCTCTCCGGACCGCACGCCCTGCCCCGAGCCTTTGCCGAACCCCTCCTCCCCGAGTACCGCCAGGCCTGCGAAGCCGCCCACACCGTGCCCGACGCGGCGCTCCTCGCCCGGCTCGACGCCTGATCGCGGCGAAGCGGACCCGCGAGGAGGCCGTCGGAAAGCCGCTTCCCGCGTTCCCACCCCGCCGGGATGCCGGCGGGACCCCGCCCCTCAGCCGCCCCAGGTGAGGGCGACCCAGGGGCCGAGGCGGTCGCGCCAGTCCTC
>WGAH01000079.1 GCA_015489145.1 Deltaproteobacteria bacterium | reverse complement strand
GTCCTGGACGAGGCTGAGCTCGTGGGCCGCGTCGTCGACGTGCCCCCAGGCGTGCCGAGCGTCGAAGAGCCAGGCGCCGCCGACGGAAAGGAAGTCCCCGGCCGCGGCCAGCACCAGCGCCGCGAGGAGCGCCGCGGTGATCGCCGCCGGCCCGGGGCGCCGCATCACCGCTTCCGGCGGGCGAGCTCGGCGGGGCCGGCGCAGCAGCGCACGCCGACCTGCGCCATGCTGAACCCCTCGGCGGCGGCGGCCCGGGCGCGGCACTGCCCGAGGCCGGCGCTGAAGTTCCACCCGCCGCCGCGCAGCGCCCCGCGGCCGGGGTCGTCGGGGCCTTCCCCGGGGGCCGCCTGCACCCACTCCCACAGGTTGCCCGACAGGTCGTGGACGCCCTCCGGGGTGCGGCAGCCGGGAAAGCTCCCGGACGGCGCCGCCTCGACCTGGCCCACGAGCTTGGGTTCGGCCCGCAGGTGGCAGGCCGCCGGGTCGTAGACGTCGCCGTAGGGCCACCGCCGGCCGTCCCGGCCCTCGCAGGCGAGCTGCCACTCGGCCTCGGTGCAGACCCGCAGCCCGCGCCCCCGGCAGGCCGCCACCGCCTCGGGCCAGTCGAGGTTCCCCTTCGGGCGCGTGCCCTCGACGTTCGGGTGCTCGTAGCGGTCGATGCAGAAGCCGTCGATGCCCACCATGCCCTCGGGGCAGTCGAGGCGCCCGCGCAGGGGCTCCAGCGGGCGCTCGTCGGCCGGCGCGCCCTGGCAGCAGCGAAAACCCACGTCGGGAAAGGCCATGTCCTCGGGGGCGGCCGGGTAGCCGTCCACCGGCCGGCACACGCCCTTGCGCGGGTCGCTGAACCAGGAACCGCCGCGCAACTCGCGCAGGGACTCGCCGGGATGCACGCGCAGGGCCTCGGCGTCGAGGGGGGTGGCCGTCCACTCCCAGGCGCTGCCCACGAGATCGCGCACCCCGTCGGCGGTGGCGCAGGCGAGGTAGCGGCCGGCGGGGACGGCGGCGTCGAGCCCCACGGCGCAGGCCCCGGGCACGTAGTCGGGGCCGTAGGGCAGGTCGTCGCGGTGGGGGCCGCCGCAGGCGCGCTCCCACTCCCGGGTGGTGCACAGGCGCTTGCCCGCCTCGGCGCAGCGGTCCCGGGCCTCGGTCCAGGTCACGCCGATGAGCGGCATCTCCCCCGGGCGGTTCGGGTACTCGTAGCGGTCCATCCACAGCCCCGGCACCACCTCGACCTGGGCGCTCGGGTCGTAGGGCGCCGTCGAGGCGCGGGCCCGGGCCGCCTCGATCCGCCGCACCCGGTCGGCGGCGACGGCCTCGGGCGACAGGTCGGCCTCGGTGGGCGCCGCCTCGCTCCGGCAGCAGCGAAAGCCGGCGGAGAAGACGGGCTGGTCGGGCACGAGGCGGTAGTCGGGCTCCCGGGAGTAGCGGCCGGTGCAGTCGGCGTAGGTCTTGAGCGTGTACCAGGCCCCGCCCTCGAGCATGCCGCCGACCCCCCGCCAGTCGTCGAGCACCCACTCCTCGACGTTGCCGACGAGGTCGTAGACGCCCTCGGGCGTGCGGCAGGACAGCCAGGCGCCGGAGGCCGACACGACCCCCTCGGCGTCGAGGAGGCTCGTGTGGCCGGACGGCAGCCCCTCCTCGGTGTGGCAGGCCCGGGGCACGTAGCGCGGCCCGTAGCCGAAGCGGTTGCGCCCGTCGGGGCCGAGGCAGGCCCGGCGCCACTCGGCGGCGGTGCACAGGCGCTTGCCCACCCGGGCGCAGGCCTGTCGCGCCGTCTCGAGGTCCGTGGTGTGGGTCGGCTCGTGGCCGCGCTGGTTCGGGAACTCGAAGCGGTCGATCCAGAAGCCGTCCTCGCCGGAGGCCTCGGCGGCCGGGCCGCTCCAGGGAATCCACACCATGTCGGATTCCCGGGGCTCGGGACAGCCGGCGGCTCCGATCAGCAGCGCCCACGCCGCGCCGGCGGCTCCAGCCGCGCCTCGCCTCATCGGTGCTCCTCCCGCGCTCCTCCTACCGCCTCCGGGCCGCTCGGTCCCGCCCCGTCGGGCACCCGGAGCCGCCACGCCGCCGTCGACCCGTCGTCGGCGACGCGCGTGCCGAGCCCGTCGAGGGCGCTTTCGAGGTCCTCGGCGAGGGCGCGCCCGGGGAGCGCATTCCGGAAGAGCACCACCCAGCGGACGCCGGTGCGGGCGAGCTGGACGAGGCCCGCCTCCTCCGCCTCGGGCCCCCAGCCGGTGGGACGGATGCGCCGGTCGGCGCCGGACAGGCGCGCGAGCCGGCTGAGGACCGGGTTTGTCTCGAACCACGAGGGGCCGCTCCGCGGGGGGACCTCGAAGGGGGGCTCGTCCACCAGGCGCAGGCCGGCCTGGAGCGCCGGCAGGAAGACCGCCGGCGGGGTCGGGTGCCGCACCGGGAGGGCCAGCACCGCGTGGTCGCGCAGGCCGTCGAGGGCCGCGGGGAGGGGCCAGCGGCTCGCGCGGCTCCAGCGCGCCTCCCAGCTCGCCGGGCCGCCGTGGGAGGGCAGGCGCAGGAAGGGGAGCACCGCCACCGCCGCCGCGGCGAGGAGCGCCGCCGCCGGCCCCCGCGGGCGGGCCGGCAGGCGCCCGGCCAGGCCGTCGAGGCCCAGCGCCAGGGGCACCGGGGCGAGGGTGGCGGCGAGGAGGGCGAAGCGGTGGACGTTCTTGAGCTGGTCGAAGCCCGGGACGAGGGCGTGCAGCAGCCACTCGGGCAGGGGCGGCCCGAGGCCGCCGGGTCCCTTGGCGAAGGGCCCGAGGGCGAGCACCGCCGGCACCCCCACCCAGCCGAGCGCCCGGGCCGCCTCCCGCCGCCGGCGCGCGGCGAGCACCGCGAGGAGGGCGAGGGGCCAGTAGAGGTTGCGCCCGGCGAACCAGGCGTCGGGCTCCACCATCTCGTAGACCGCCACCGCCCGGTCCACGGCGGCGGCGAGGCGGCCGGCGCGGCTGTCGAGGTCGAAGGCGTCGGGGTCGCCCCGGCGGGCGAGGCGGGCCGCGACCTCGGCCCGGGACACCCGCCACGCCGGCGGCCCCGCCGGCGCCTCGGCGTACCGCTGCACCCCCAGGCCCGTCGCGAGGTGGGCCAGGGCCGGCAGCGCGACGATCCCCGCCACCCCCGCCGCCAGGAGCAGCGACCGCCGGGCGGCCGGGTCCCGCCGCAGGCGCCCGGCCCGGAACGCCGCCCAGGCCGGCGCGAGCACCAGCAGGAACAGGCCGTAGTAGACCTGCGCGTACAGGGCGCCCCCGAGGGCGAGGCCGGCGGCGAGGGCGGTCCCGCGTCCGGGCCGGCGGATCGCGCGGTCGAGGAGGCCGGCGGCGAGGGGGGCGACGCAGAGCAGGGTGCGGTCGGGGCTCACGGCGTCCCACTCGTCGAGGACGGCGGGGCCCAGGGCGGCGAGGAGGCCGGCGGCGAGGGAGGCGGCGCGGCCGGCGCCGAGCTCCCGGGCGAGCCAGGCCGTCGCGAGCACGAGGAGCACCACCCCGAGGACCACCGCCAGGTTCTCGGCGGCCACCGGGCCGACGAGGGGCGCGACGAGGGCCGGCGCGAGGTAGCCGAGCCAGGCCGGGCCGGTGGTGAGCCAGCTCGCCCCCTCGGGCACGGCGAAGACCCGGCTCACGGTGTCGAGGCGGGGCAGGGCCTCGGCCATCGCCGCCACCTGCGCCGCGCCGTCGAGGGGATCGCGGACGGGGCCCCCAGCGTGAAGCAGGGTGTGGACGGGATCTCCGAGGGCGGGCCGCACCGCGAGGAGGGCGGCGCCGAGGCCCGCGAGGAGCGCCGCCGCCAGCCAGCGCGGCCGGCGGGCGAGCCGGACGAGGCCCACGAGACCGCCGGCGAGGACCGCGAGGCCGGCCGGCAGCAGGCCGAGGCGGAACAGCCAGCGCCCGGCCGCCGGCGGCCGGGCGCTGGCTGTTCCGCCTCGGCCTGCTGCCGGCCGGCCTCGCGGTCCTCGCCGGCGGTCTCGTGGGC
>WGAH01000078.1 GCA_015489145.1 Deltaproteobacteria bacterium | reverse complement strand
CACCGGGCCGCTCTGGGAGACGATCACCGGCTCGCCGGAGTCGCCGTCGTCGCAGTCGAGGTCGTTGTCGACGTAGCCGGTGGGCTGGTCGCAGGCGGTGACGCTGTCGTCGGGGTTGCCCCAGCCGTCGCCGTCGTTGTCGGCGTACCAGGTGGCGCTGTCGAGGTCCTCGTCGATGTCGCTGTCGCAGTCGTTGTCGATGCCGTCGCAGATCTCGGTCGCGTCCGGGTAGACGGTGGGGTCGGTGTCGTCGCAGTCGGTGGCGTTGGGGACCCAGCCGTCGGTGGCCTCGCAGGCCTCCATCGACATGTCGGGGTCGCCGAAGCCGTCGCCGTCGGAGTCGGCGTAGTAGGTGTCGGTCACGTCCTCGTCGATGTCGCCGTCGCAGTCGTTGTCGACGTTGTCGCAGATCTCGATCGCGTCCGGGTTGATCGCGGCGTCGGTGTCGTCGCAGTCGTCTTCCTCGCAGAAGCCGTCGTTGTCGAAGTCGGTGCACTCGGTGCCCCCGTCGCCGGCGCTGCCGCCGTCGCCGGTGGGCAGACCCGTCTCGCCCGTCTTGTTGTCGTTCTTGCAGGAGGTGGCGAGCACGCCGAAGCCGATGGCCATCAGGACGATCGCGAGGCTGTGTCGAGACATGGGCTCACCCGAGGCGGAGTGGAGGGGTCGTGACGATGCCTACTATCTCACAGGATTTCCGCCACGGCCACTGCCGGCCGAAAAAACCCGCTCGTTCCCGGTGAGTTGACGAGCATCGGCCTCGAACCGCGGAAATGCGCGGGCGGGCCGCGCCGCTCTGGTCGATGTCGTGCGAAATGCCGGGAGGAGGTAGGGTTTCGCTGGCGGGGTCCCGAACCGGCGGCGCGATAACCCGGGGCCGGGGACGGTTCAAGCCGGATGCGCCGGAAGCTGATCCGGGGTCTCGCCCGGGGGCGAGCTACCCTCCAGGCGCCGGGGGAGCGGCGCCGGGCCCGCAGGGGAAGGCGTCCCCCCAGGGCGCGTAGACGAGGGTGTCGTCGTCGCGGTAGACCGGCTCCCCGGCCAGCTCGCGGAGGCGGAAGCGCGCCGCGCGCAGCCGCTGCCAGCCGCCGCGGGCCCGGCCGTGCTTGAGCAGCGGCTCCACGCGCAGGGCGATCCAGCGGTAGCCGAGGGCGTGGATCGCCTCCCGGTCGGCCTCGGTCCAGGGGCTCCGGTCGCGGGGGTTGGTGCCGGCGAGAACGACGGCGTGGAGCCAGGAATTCGCCTCCCTCTCGCGCTGGTGCTCCGCCGGCACGAGGGACCGGGAACGCTCGTTCATGCCGCCGAAGATCGGCTTTTCGTGCACCGTCTGGTGGAGGAGCGGGTCGTGGTCCTCGCCGTAGGGCAGCTCGATGAGCGCGCCGTCGAGGGCGGCGAGGCAGTGGTAGGCGCGGGGCACCTCGGGCGACCAGGCGCCGAGGGGGAGCTGCCCGCGGGCGACGGCCTCGGCGAGGATCGCCGCGGGAAGGGCCAGGGCGAGCAGGCGCCGGCGCGGGGGCAGCCGGCGGGCCACCGCGGCGGTGCCCAGGGCGGCCAGCGGCACCGTCAGCGCGAGGGCCCGGACCGGCCAGTAGAGGCGGCGCATCGGCGGAAAGGCCGCCATGAGGCCGATGTAGGCGGGGTTGCTCCAGCCCGCGGGCAGCGGGCCCACGGCGATGACGAAGGCGAGGGCCCCGACGACCGCCCACCGGGGGGAGCGCGCCGCGGCCGCCACCGCCGCGAGCACCGCGGCGAGGCCCAGGGTGGGGGCGACGGCCAGCCACTCGCCGTCCTGGAGGTAGCCGGCCATCCAGTGCCAGCCGAGGGTGGCCATCACGACGGGGTCGCGGGCGGCGTTGACCAGGGCGAAGTCGCCCGAGGCCCAGTGGTCGAGGGGGAGCAGGCCCGGGATGTCGCCGCTGGCGAGGGCGCGGGCCAGGGGGAGCACGGCGGGGGCGGTGACGGCGAAGGAGACCCCGCCGACCCAGGCCAGCGCGGCCAGGCGGCGCCGCCAGGGGCGACCCGGGGCGAGGACCGCGATGGCGAGGGCGGCGAAGCCGGCGGCGAACCAGTAGATCCATCCGGCCAACCCGAGGGCCAGCCCGGCGAGGACCGCCCGGCGACGGGCCGGTCCCGGGGCGGGGGCGGCGAAGCTGGACTCGGCCAGCGCCAGCGCCGCGATGAACGGCGCGAGGATGGCCTGGGTGGGGCGGCCGCTCGCCAGCTCGAACAGGACGTAGGGGTGGACCAGCGCCGCCAGCGCCGCGGCGGCGGCCGCCGCCGGCCCGCCGCCCCGGGCGAGGATCCAGGCTCCCGCGGCGAGACCGTTGGTGGTGAGGATGAGCGCCGCCGCCGCGTTCCAGGCCAGCACCGGGCCGGCGAGGCGGCGCAGCGGCACGAGGGCGAGGGCGTCGAGCAGGTTTCCGCCGGTGTGGCGGAACACGTCCTTGCCCCACGGGAAGAACAGGAGGTCGGTGTGCGCGAGGTGCGCGCGCAGCTCGCCGAGGCTGCCGGCCCGGGCGAGGGTCCGGTCGGCCCACCACTGGAACCAGTAGGAGCCGAGGGCGTCCACGGTGCGCCCCCCCACCAGGACATCGGTGGGAGCGTGTCTTCCGAGGGACCAGGCCACGATGGCGAGGGCGGCGAGCAGGCAGCCCGCCCCCAGGCGGACCAGGTCGCGCATCCAGCTCGGGCATGTGCGATTCACGGCGCGCACGCTATCACCGGCTCGTGCCGTCCGCGCCTCCCACCCCCGCCGACCGGCGGCGCCTGCTCCTCGCCTGGATCGCCCTGGCCGGGGCGGTGCTCGGTCCGGGGCTGCCGCGGTGGGGCTCGGCCTTCCTCGGCAGCCGCCACACCGACGCCTGGGGCACCCAGTGGTTCTACTGGTACGCCGGCGAGGTGGCGGCGGGCCGCGCCGGGCTCGGCCACACCGACCTGCTCTACCACCCCTGGGGCAAGGACCTCTACCTGCACACCGGCGGCAACGTCCTCGACGCCTTCCTGGCGCTTCCCTTCCGCGCGCTCCTCGGCCCCGAGGCGGGCTTCGACCTGTTCGTCGCCCTCGTCCTCCTCGCCAACGGCCTCGCCGCCCGCCGCCTCGCGCGCCTCGCCGGCGCCGGGCCGCTGGCCGCCGGCCTCGCCGGGCTCCTGTTCGCCTTCGACCCCTACGCCCTCTCGGAGATCACCCAGGGGCGCCCGACCCAGGCGCTGCTCGTCTTTCCCACCCTCTTCGTCGCCGAGCTGCTGGGGGCGCCCCGGTGGCGCGGGTGGGGCGCGCCGCTGCGGGCCGGGCTGTTCCTGGCGCTGTCGGGCCTGACCTACTGGTTCTACGGCATCTTCGCCGCGCTCGCGGGCCTGGTGCTCGGGCTCGCTGCCCTCGTCGTCGCCCCCGCCGGCCGGCGCGGGGCCGTCCTCGGCCGCCTCCTCCTCGCCGCCGCCGTCGCCGCCGCCGTCGCGCTCCCCTTCGCCCTCCCCATGCTGCTCGCCGGCGCCCGGGGCGAGGTGCCGGGGCTCCTCGACGTCTCGGGCTGGTCGCTGCACGGCTGGACGCCGCGCACCGTCGAGGACTTCCCCATCGCGATCCGCGCCCTGGACCCGCTCACCGGCATGGCGGGCAACCACTTCCTCGACGGCGGCGCCCTGCGCTGGGTCGACGAGGTGCGCGTGGTGCTCGTCCTCACCGCCGCGCTCGCCGCCCTGGGCCTCACCCGGCTGGAGCCTCGCCTGCGCTGGACCCTGCTGGCGGCGCTGGTCCCGGTGGTGCTGGTGGCCGGCGGCCCCGTCCTCGCCCCGGAGATCGGCTGGGTCGACCCCTTCTACCTCGGCCTGGCCCGCGTCTTCACGCCCTTCCGCCGCTTGTGGTGGCCGGTGCGGGCGGTGGCCCTGCTGGCGGCGCTGCTCGTTCCCGCGGTGGCGGCCGGCATCGGCTGGCTCGCCGGTCGGGGCGGCCTCCGGCGGTGGGTCGTCACGGCGCTGGTCGTCGGCCTGGCCGGCGCCGAGCTGCGCCGATGGGAGTTGCTGCCGCTGGAGACCACCGCGGTCCGCCCCCCGGGCTGGGCGCGGTGCCTCGCCGCCAGCGGCGGTCGCGGCGCCGTGGTGGGCCTGCCCCTCGGGCCGCACCCGGAGCGCCTCTACGCCCAGACCGTTCACGGCCACCCGATGCTGTCGGGGATGATCGACGACAACCGGGTGCTGCTCCGCCCGGAGGTCGAGGCCCTGGAGCGCGACAACCCCCTGCTCCGCTGGCTCGACGCCGCCACCCGTCTCGACGGCGTGCTCGCCGCCGACCTTGCCGGCGAGGACGGGGCGGAGCGCGCCGCCGAGGGGAGGGCGCGGCTCGTCGAGCTCGGCTACCGCTACGTCGTGATCGACCGGGAGGCCCTGCGCCGCTCGGCGCCCAACCCGGAGCTGGCGCGGCGGCTGGCCCGGACGGCGCGGGTGCGGGCCCGGGAGGCGCTGGGGCCGCCGGTCTACCACGGCGACGACGCCTGGGTGTACCTGCTCGATCGGGCGCCCTGGGCCTGCGCGGACGGGGCCGGGGCGCCGCGATAGGGGAACCGGGGCGCGCGTGGACCGGTCGGTTCTTCCGGGATGCCGCGCATTCCCGGGAGGTCCCATGCCCGCTGTCCCCCTTCTCGCCGCCCTCTCCGCGCGGGCCCTCGCCGCCGACCCCGCCGCCGTGCTGAACGAGCGGGTGCGGGCCGCCGGCGAACCCGTCGCGGTGGCGGTCGCCTGCGACCCCGTCGGCCCGCTCCTCGACCTCGCGGCCGCCGCGCCCATGGCGCCGCTGCTCTACGCCGACCTCGCCTCGGAGCCCCTCGTCGCCCTGGCCCTGCGGCTCCTCTTCCAGCCCGGCGCCGCCGCCGAGGCGGGCATCGATCGCGACGGCGCCGCCGTGCTCCTCGCCTCCCCCGAGCGCCTGCGTATCGAGCTCCCCGGGGCCGACGCCGGCGAGGACGGCCTGCTGGCCGGAGCCCTCGCCGAGCAGGGTCCCGGCCGGGCCCGGTGGACGCTGCGCGAAGAAGGCGGCGCGGCCGTCCTCGTCCGCGAGGGCATCGCCGGGGGGCCGGCGCCCGACTTCCAGCCGCGGCTGCTCGACGGGTTGCCCGCGGAAGGCGGCTGCGCGCTGTACCTGGGCCTGATCGCCAAGGACGGCTCGCCGGGGGCGATGGCGGGCTACCTCGGGCTGCCGCCGGCGCGCGTGGTGGTTCGCGCGACGCTGTCCGAACCGGTGGCCGCGGACCTGGTGCCGGACCCGGACGCCCGCTTCGTCGGGTCCAGCGCGGATCGCCCGGACGTGGTGATCGCCCTCGGCGTGCCGCTCCTGCCCGCGCTCGAGCGCCTCCTCGACACGACGGGAACGGAGGCCGAGCTGAAGGCGCGGGTGCGGGAGGCGGAGGAGCGCTTCGCGGTGCCCGCCGGCACCGTGGTCGCCCTCGACTTCCCCGAGGGCGTGCCGGCGGGCGCGGGCCTCGCGGACATCCTCGGGCGGGCCTCGACCACCGTGGTGCTGCCGATCGCCCGGCCCGGCGGGCGGCCCATCGGGCGTCGCCGCATCCTCGCCGGGGTGCGGCGCTTCGCCGAGTCCGGCGAGGACGCCGATGCCCCGCCGGTCTTCGAGCGCCTCGGTCGCGACGGCTTCACGCTGCGGCGGGGAGAGGGCGGGCCGATCTACGGGATCGCCTCCCGCGGCCTGCTGGTGGTGGGCGACGACCCCCAGCGCGTGGCCGCCGCGGCGACGGGGACCGGCGAGCCCTGGCTCGACGAGGAGGCGGTCGAGGAGGCCCGGCGCCGGACGGTCGTGACCTGGATCGACACGGCGGCCTTCGTGTCCACCGGGGGGCAGGCGCCGCCGCTTCGCGTCGCGATGGCGGTGGAGCCGGGCTTCTTCGAGGTGGACATCTCCACGGACTTCGGCGGGGCGAAGCGCCAGGCCCTCGAAGCCAGCGGGCCCGTCGTCGCCCTCGCCGCCTCGCCGGCCCTCCACGAGCTGGCCTGGAAGGCCCGCCGGTCGGAGCTGGTCGAGCAGGTGGACGCCGTCGTCGCCGCCGAGGTGGCCTGGAAGGAGGCCCACGGCGCCTGGCTCCCCCTCGGGCCCGCCCCGCCGAAGTCCGTGGAGATGTCCACCT
>WGAH01000077.1 GCA_015489145.1 Deltaproteobacteria bacterium | reverse complement strand
GCCGCGCGACCTGGCCGGGGGAGCCGACCCGGAGCGAGGCGAGGAGCTCCGGGCGGCCCTGCCGCCTCCCCCCGAGGGCTCGACGGTCTCGGGGGCCACCGAGCCCGTCGAGCCCTCGTGGGGAGGCGGCAGGGCCGCCCGGAGCGAGGCGAGGAGCTCCGGGTCGGCTCCCCCGGCCAGGTCGCGCGTCTCGCCGGGATCGGCGGCGAGGTCGTAGAGCCGCGGCGGCCCGTCGTCGGGTACGGCGAGCTTCCAGCGCCCGCGGCGCACCGCCCGCCAGCCCCGGGCGGCGAGGCGCCGGCGGAGGGCCTCGTCGGGGACGTAGGCGGACAGCACGTCCTCGTGGACGTGGGGCGGCTGGTAGTCGGCCGTCAGGGGACGATCGGGGTCCGGGGGTGAAAACAGGTCGGGAACGCCCGCGGGCCCGTCGAGGCCGGCGGCTTCGAGGAAGGTGGCGGCGACCTGCGCCAGCCCCACCGGGCGGTCCTCCTCGCCGGGCTCCACCCGCCCCGGCCAGCGCACCAGCAGCGGCACGCGCAGCAGCTCCTCGTGGACGCCGAGCTGGTGGTCGACGAGGTCGATGCCGTCGACGCGGTGCTCGCCCATCGCCTCGCCGTGGTCGGCGGTGACCACCAGCAGGGCCTCGTCGAGGCGGCCGTGGGCGGCGAGGCTGTCGAGCAGCTCGCCGAGGCGGGCGTCGAGGTAGGCCACCTCGGCGTCGTACAGCGCCCGCGCCCGGCGCCGCTCCTCGGCGTCGAGGCGCCCGGCGTGGGCGTCGACCAGCCAGCGCTCGTTGAAGGCGCGCACCTCGGCGATGGTGGGGGCCGGGTCGAGGGTGCGCGCGGCCCAGCCGGCGGGCGGGTCGTAGGGCAGGTGGGCCTCGATGAGGTTGACGAACAGGAAGACCGGCGCCTCGCCCGCCGCGTCCAGCCAGCGGTCCACGCTCGCCACGGTGCGCGCCGCGCCGGCGTCGGCCAGGCCCACCCGCCAGGGGTCGGCGAAGCGGCTGACCCCCCGGGCGGTGTTGTGCGAGCGCGGGAACACGTCCACCACGGTGTCGAAGCCGGCGAGGAGCCCGGTGTGTTCGGACACCCACGGGTTGTTGCTGAAGGCGCCGGTGCGGTAGCCGGCCTCGGCCAGCCGCTCGGCGAGGAGCGGGACGCGGCCGTCGAAGGCCAGGGTGCCACCGTGGCAGCCGTGCTCGTGCGGGGCGAGCCCGGTGAACATCGTCGCGTGGGAGGGCAGGGTCCAGGGCGCGGCCGAGCGGGCCTCGGTGAAGGCGCGGGACTCGGCGGCCAGGGCGTCGAGGCGCGGCGTGAGCCCGGCCCGGCCGCCGGCGTAGGTGGGAGCGTCGGCGCGGGTGGTGTCGAGGACCACGAGGACCGCCGTGCGCGGGGCCCCCTCGGGCGGCGCGGGGGCGGGGCGCCGGCAGGCGACCAGCAGCGCGAGGAGAACGAGGCGGCTCACGCCCGCCTCCGGCGCCATCCGGCCAGCGGGGCGGCGAGGGTGATCGCGAGGCCGAGGAGCACCGCCCACCACGCGGGCCGCTCGACCACCGCGAGGGTGACGACGGGCAGGCGGCGGGCATCGGGGGTGAGGGCGGCGTCGACCAGCCGCAGGCGCCGGCGCGGGTTGCCGGCCGCGCGGGCGTCGAGGCGCCGCTCCCCCTCGCCGTCGCGCACCACCACCGAGCCGGCGGGGCCCGGCAGGGGCAGGGTCTCCAGCGCCACGCGGGCCCCGTCGGTGAACAGGGCGGACTCCACGGAATCGAGCAGGAGCCAGCGCGTGTCCTCGCCCTCGGGCCAGGCGATCCGCACCTGGAAGGCGGGCTGGCCGCCGGGGACCAGGGCCACCCCCGGCACCGGCTCGCTGCCGGCGGGGAGGTGGGCCAGGACCTCGACCCGCACGGACCCGCCCGCCGTGGGCACCGCCAGGGTGGCGGGGAGGGCGCGAAGCGGGGCGGGAGCCTCGGCGCCGGGCAGGCGGACGGCGAGCGCGCCCGAGGG
>WGAH01000076.1 GCA_015489145.1 Deltaproteobacteria bacterium | reverse complement strand
CCGCGGGGGTGGGCGAGGAGCGCCGCCGGCAGGGCCGCCGCCTCGGGGCGCGGGGCCAGGGCGCGGGCCAGCCAGGCCGCGGCCTCGGCGGCGTCGCGCCCGCGCTCGCCCAGCCAGCCGGCCCAGGCGCTGCGCGCCGGGGTGCCGAGGGCGAAGGCGCCCCGCATCCACCAGATCCCGCCCTCCAGCACGGGACCCTCGGGGAGGTCCTCGGCCAGGAGCACGGTGCCGTCGTGAAAGACGGGGGCGCCCTGCCGGGCCCGCCGCCGGCCGGGCGACGACCAGCCCCCCGCCGGCGGGCCCAGCGTCGCGCCGAGCGTCAGGAGCAGCGAGCCCGGCTCCCGCGCCAGCGCGTCGAGGAGCTCGGGGGCGGTGCAGCCGGCGCGCCCGCCCAGCTCCACCGGGGCGGCGGCGTCGAAGGCCGAGGCGCCGTCGCCGAGGAGCCGGAGCACCGGCAGCAGGCTGCCGAAGAAGGCGGCCCGGTTCGCCGCGCTGCCGTCGTGGTTCACCTGCACGAGCAACCGGGGGGCGCGGGCGAGGGCGCGGCGCTCGCGGGCGACCAGGCGCTCGGCGTAGCGGGCGTGGTCCGCCGGGTCGGCGAGGGGCAGGCGCCCCACGGCGGCGTGGGGGCGCAGCGCGCGGTCGAGGGCCGGGTCGAGGTCCTCGGGGCTCGCGGCGACGAGGACGTTGCGCGGCGCATCGCCGCCGGGGCGGAAGCGGGCCGCCGCCCAGCGCGCCAGGGCCTCGGGATCGCCGTCGGGGGCCCGCCACCGGGGCACCCGGCGGCCGACCTGCTCGCTCCGGTGCCGCAACAGGGGGGCCAGGGCCTCCAGGATCGCGTCCCCGCGCGGGCTTCGGGGGACCACCACCGCCCAGCTCCCCGCCTCGCCCTCGCCGGCCGCCGCCGCCGCCAGCAGCAGCTCGGGCACCGGCTCGGGAGGCGCGAGGCGCAGGGCCTCGGCCGCCTCGGCGGGGAGGGTGGGCGCCGGCCCCCTCCCGGCCTCGTCGGCCACGGCCAGCAGGTGCAGCGCGTCCGCCTCGCTCATGGGCTCCCTCCCGGTCCTTTTACCATCCCGCGCCCGACCCGCGGCGCCGCCCGGCGGGTCATCGCGCCGTCATCGCCGCCCCGCCCGCCGGCGGCGCTTCGGCTTAGGATGGCCCCATGCGCCTCCGACGCCACGGGAACCTCCGAACCCGCCTCCTCGCCGGCCTCGTGCTGGCCGGCTGCTCCGACTACGGGCTGGCCGACAACAAGGCCGCCGCCGCCGGCGCCGACGACACCGCCGCCGCCTGTTCCCCGGACGACTTCGCCGAGCACCCCGCCGCCGACGTCGCCCAGGACGACGCCTGCGCCTTTCCCGGCGATCCCGGCAGCTTCGACCCCCAGGTCGACTGGCAGTGGAGCGGCTCGGGCGACCAGGACGACTGGGGCGACGTGATGATGATGCCCGCCGTCGGCGACGTCGATGCCGACGGCGTCCCCGAGATCGTCGCCACCACCTACCGCTCGGGGCTCTACACCTCGGCCGGCGCGCTGGTGATCCTGTCCGGCGACGGCGGCGCCGTCGAGCTGCTCGCCGACAGCATCGGCGGCTACGCCCCGGCCGGCTCCGGCGGGGTGGCGCTCGGCGACCTCGACGCCGACGGCACCCCGGAGATCGTCGTCATCTCGGCGGATTCCCGGGTGCTCGCCCTGCACGCCGACGGCTCGCTGGTCTGGGCCAGCGACAGCTATTCCGGCGACCTCAGCGTCATGAGCTACCCGGCCATCGCCGACCTCGACGGCGACGGCCTGGCCGAGGTGGTGGCCGGCCGCGTGATCCTCGACCACGCCGGCGCCCTGCGCGGCATCGGCGGCGGCGGCTGGGGCGGGAACTACGGCATTCCCGTCGTCGCCGACCTCGACCTCGACGGGCGGCAGGAGGTGATCACGGGCAACGCCGCCTACGACGCCGACGGCAACACGCTCTGGACCAATTCCCTCGCCGACGGCTGGTGCGCGGTGGGCGACTTCGACGACGACGGGCTCGGCGAGGTGGTCACCGTCCACGACGGCGAGATCTACCTCCTCGACACCGACGGGCAGCCGGTGTGGGGGCCCGGCGAGGTGCCCGGGGGCGGCGGCGGCCCGCCGACGGTGGCCGACTTCGACGGCGACGGGGAGCCGGAGGTCGGCGTGGCCGGCTACTCGGGCTACGTCGTCTACGACACCGACGGCGCCCTGCTGTGGCAGGCCGACACCACCGACCAGTCGAGCGCGCGCACCGGGTCGAGCGTCTTCGACTTCGAGGGCGACGGCCAGTGGGAGGTGGTCTACGCCGACGAGCTGGTGCTGTGGGTCTACGACGGCGCCACCGGCGCGCCGCTCATGGCCGAGAGCGGCCACTCCTCGTGGACCCTGTTCGAGTACCCGGTGATCGTGGACGTGGACGCCGACGACCAGGCCGAGATCGTGCTGGCGAGCAACGACAGCATCAACGCCGGCTGGCAGGGCATCACCGTCATCGGCGACGCCGGCGGCACCTGGGCGCCCACCACGCCCACCTGGAACCAGCACGCCTACCACATCACCAACGTCGAGGACGACCTGTCGATCCCGGCGGCCCCGGTGATGAACTGGCTGGTGGGGCACAACTCCTACCGGGCCGGCGGCCTGCGCGAGACCCCGGGCATTCCCGCGCCGAACCTGCGGGTCGAGGTGCCCGAGGCCTGCTGGACCTGCGGCGAGGACGCCGGCGCCGTGGACCTCGTCGTGCGGGTGAGCAACACGGGCTACGCCGACGTGGACGGGCAGGTGGACGTGTCGGTCTACGCCCGGCTCGTCAACGGCGACATCGACCTCCTCGGCACCACCGCCCTCGCCGCCCCGCCCGCCGGCACCGCGTCCCCGGGGCTCACGCTCCACTACGACACCGATCCCGTCGACTGGATCGAGGAGCTCCTCGTCCGCGTGGACGATCCGGGCACCGTCGGCGCCGGGCCCACCGACGGCGCCGTCGAGGAGTGCGACGAGTCCGACAACGAGGCCGTGCTGACCCCCGAGGGCTGCGGCTGAGCCGGCCTTGCATCCGGGCCGCCGCCGGGCGAGGATGGCGGCCTGCCACCCGGAGGGCGCATGGACCGCTGGGCCTCCTACCTCTACATCTACGGCATCGGCGGGATGGTCTTTCTCGCCGGGCTCCTCGTCGCCTGGCGGGCCGGGGCGCTGCGGCGCAACCGGGGCTGGCTCGCGGTGCTCCTGGCGGGCATGGCGCTGTACGCCCTCGGCCACGCCGGCCTCCAGCTCGCCGGCGCGCCGGGGCCCCTGCCCGAGACCGGCACCGCCCGGGGCGCCGAGGGCATCGTCGGCACGCCCCTCGACCTCGCCGTCATCGCCGTCTACTTCCTCGGCATCGTCGGCATGGGCGCCTTCTTCGCCCGCTACACCCGGTCCTCCTCGGACTTCTTCTTCGGCGGCCGGCGCTTCAGCGCCTGGCTGGTGGCGGTCTCCTGCGTCGCCACCACCGTCGGCTCGTACTCCTTCCTGAAGTACTCCTCGGCGGGCTTCCGCTTCGGGCTGTCGAGCTCGATGACCTACCTCAACGACTGGTTCTGGATGCCCCTGTGGATGCTCGTGTGGCTGCCCATCGTCTACTACGGGCGCATCGCGAGCGTGCCGGAGTACTTCGAGCGCCGCTTCGGCCGGCCGGCCCGGGTGGCGGCCACCGCGATCCTGCTCATCTACCTGGTCGGCTACATCGGCATCAACTTCCTGACGCTGGGCAAGGCCATCGCCGCCCTCGTCGACATCCCGGTCTTCGCCGCCGCCGCCCTCGCCGCCGTCGCCACCGGCATCTACGTCGCCGTCGGCGGGCAGACCTCGGTGATCATGACCGATCTCGCGCAGGGGCTGCTGCTGCTCGCGGTGGGCATCGCGATCTTCGTCGCCGGCGTGCTGCACGTGGGCGGCTTCGCCGAGTTCTGGTCGCTGCTGCCGCCGCCGCACCGCATGGGCCTGTCCGCCCTGCGCGAGCCGGCGAGCTTTCCGGCGATGGGCGTGTTCTGGCAGGACGCGATGGCCGGGGGCATCGCCTTCTACTTCATGAACCAGGGCATCCTCATGCGGTTCATGTCGGCGCGCTCGGTGCGCCACGGCCGGGTGGCGATGGCGATCGTCGTGCTGCTCATCATGCCGCTGGCCGCCGTGAGCGTGTCCGGGCCGGGCTGGGCGGGCCGGGCGATGGCCGAGGCGGGCATGCTCCCCCGCGACATCGACCCCGACAACGTCTTCGTCTTCGTCAGCGAGCTGGTGAGCACCCCGGGGGTGTTCGGCCTCATCATGGCCACCCTCACCGCCGCCCTCATGAGCACCGCCGACACCCTGCTCACCGCCGTCTCGGCGGTCTTCGTCAACGACATCTGGCGGCCCTTCCTCGCCCGCGACGCGACGGACGACGCGGCGGCCCTGGGCATGGCCCGCTTCTCGACGGTGGCGACGGCGGCGGTGGCGCTGCTGCTCGTGCCGGTCTTCAACGCCTTCGACAGCATCTACGTCGCCCACGCCACCTTCACCGCGGCGGTGGTGCCGCCCATGGCGACGGCCCTCGTCATCGGCGCGGTCTGGAAGCGCTACTCCCACCGGGCGGCGCTGCTCACCCTCGTCGGCGGCAGCCTGCTCATCTTCCTGAGCGTGGTCTTCCCCGACCTCGTCACCCCCTTCGCCCAGGGCGTCGACCCCGGCGGGGTGGGGCTCAAGGCGCACAAGTACATGCGGGCCTGCTTCGGCGTGAGCGTGAGCGCCCTGCTCGCGGTGGTCGGCACCTTCCTGTTCCCGCGCACCGCCGCCGAGGGGGAGCCGAGCCCGCTGCTGGTCGCCGGTCCCGAGGAGGACGCGCTCACCGCCTTCAAGGGCGCGGCCCCCAAGCGGGCCGGGGCGCGCACCCTGCTCACCCTGGCCGGCCGGGACGAGGCGGTGCGCGTGGCGCCCGGCGGCGACGAGGTCCTGGTGCGGCTGCACCCCGAGGATCGCGCCGCGCTCGGCGTCGACGCCGGCGACCTCCTCCACGTCGCCGCTCCCGGCTGGTGGCACGGCGGGTTGATGAGCCTGCACGCGCGGGTCGACGCCGCCGACGCCGAGGCCCCGGGGCAGCTCGAGCTCGCCCGCGCCGTCCTCCGCCCGAGCGGGTTGCGCGACCGGCGGCGGGTGGTGGTCGAGGTGGAGGGGTAGGCGGGGCTAGGCGATCGCCAGCACCCAGGCGCTCGCCAGGGCCATGTAGGCGAGGAAGAACACGACGAGGTAGCCGAGCACGGCGCGGAACTCGATGCGCGCCACCGCCAGCAGGGGGATCGCCCAGAAGGGCTGGATCAGGTTGGTGCCCATGTCGCCGAAGGCGTAGGCCATCGCCACCGACTCGACGGGGACGTGGAGGCGGGCGGCGGCCTCGAGCACGTAGGGCGCCTCGATGGCCCACTTCGAGCCGCCCGAGGGGACGAAGTAGTTGAGCACCGCCGAGTACCAGCACACCACCAGCGGGTAGGTGTGCGGGGTGCTGACCGAGGTGAGCAGGGCGGCGGCGCGCTCGGCGAGGGCCGTGCCCTTGATCACGCCGAACATGCCGGCGTAGAGCGGAAACTGGAGGACGATGCCGTGCAGCGGCTCGGCGGCCCGGCGCACGGCGGCGCCCAGCGAGGCCGGCGTCCAGTGCAGCAGCACGGCCAGCGACAGGAAGCCGAGGTTGAGGGTGTCGAGGTTGAGGGCCGCGGCGGCGCCCTTGTCGGCCACGCGCATCGCGAGGAAGGCGAGGCCGGCCCCGCCGACGACGAGGTTGGCGAAGGGGGCGTGCTCGAGGCGCGAGGCCGGGGTGGGCTGCCTCGCCGGGGCCTCGGGAACCTCGACGAGCTTGCGGGCATCGGCCGCCGAGAGCACGACGGCGTCGGCGGGTTCCGGGTGCATCGCCGCCGCGAGCGCGGTGAGCACGACGATGACGAGGGCCACCATCGCGAGGTTCGGCGCGGTGAGCACCGTGCGGCCGAGGGGGATGGTGTGGTCGAGGAGCCCCTGCTTCACGAGGAAGTTGTCGGGGGTGGCGAGCAGCAGGGGCACGCTGCCCGACAGGCCGGCGTGCCAGGTCGCGCCGAGGCCGAGGTAGGCGGCGGCGACGAGCAGCCGGAAGTCGGCGCCGCGCTCCCGCTCGGCGACGTAGCCGGTGAGCACGGCGGCGGTGATGAGGCCCATGCCCCAGTGGATCCAGGAGGCCACCATGCTGACGACGGCGACGAGGGCCACGCTGCCCCGGGGGGTGCGGGGAATCGCCGCCACCCGCCGCAGCAGCCACCGGGCCGCCGGGGAGACGGCGACGAGGTAGCCGCAGAACACGATGAGGCTCATCTGCATCCCGAAGGTGAGCAGCACCCACAGGCCGTCGCCCCAGGCGCGCGCCGCCTCGGCCGGCGAGGCGCCGCCGACGGTGGTGCCCAGGGCGAAGACGAGGGCGGTGAGCAGCGCGGCGATGGTGAAGGCGCCGGGCACCCACCGGGCGCTGACGCGGGTGAACCAGGCGGCGAGGCGGGCGAGGGCGTGCATGGCTTCCCTCCGGCGGGCCGTCGAGCCTACCGCACCCGCCGGAGGACCGCCGGGCTTCGGAGCGCCAGCCGCGGGTGGGGAGCGGCCGAGGGGCGGCGGCCGCCGAGGCCCGGCATGGCCGAGGAAGTCGCATTCATCCCCACTCCGTGCACACAGATGGCCCGAGTGCGAGTCCCGAGGAACACAGAGGGGGTGAACGTCACATTCCGCGGACACAGATGAGGTGAATGCGATTCAGTTCGCCGCCGGAGGCGCTGCGATCGACGAAAACCGGCGTTCTTTCGTGTACCGGGCCCCCAGGGCTGGTGCTGAATCCGCGTTCAGCCTCTCTCTGTTTTCCCCGACTTGCACTCGACCCCACTGTGTCGACACAGATGGCCCGAGTGCGAGTCGAGCCCCGCCCGAGGCGCGCGGGCCCTGGAGCGCCGTCCTCCGGCTGGCACCGCCCGGGCCGGAACCGCGGCCTCAGCCCTTGCGGATCTCGTGGTAGGCGGTGTCGGAGTTGACGGCCCACACGTCGTGACGCGCCCCGCGGGCGTTCTCGACGGCCAGCAGCGCCGTGAGGATGCTGTGATCGGCGTTGTTGTACTTGAACATCCCGTACCGGCCGACGCACTGGAGGTTGTCGAGGGTGCGGACCCAGGCGGTGATGCGGTCGAGGTGCTCCCGGTAGCCGATGCGGTAGACCGGGTAGGCCCGCGGCACCTTGACGGCGGTGCCGTCGACGACCTCTCCCCTGAGCAGCCCGGTGGCGGCGAGTTCCCGGCGGCCCAGGGCGACGAGCTCCTCGGTGTCCATCTCCCACAGGCGGTCGCCGTCGGAGCAGAAGTACTCGAGGCCCAGCGAGGTGGTGGCCGGGTCGGGGACCATGTGCGGCGACCAGTTCTTGGAGTTCTGGCAGCCAGTCCCGTCCTCATTGACTTGTCCACGTCTTGTGCGCACGCCTTGTGCTCAACCACGGAGCCATCCATTCCCAAGCCGCGTCGCTCCGCCTCCTTCCCCATCAGCCGCAGGATCACCGTCCGCGTGGGGCGCGGCCCGCGCAAGAGCGACCCGAAGCGGTGGTACTGGCGGGCGGATCGCAGCGGTCCCGACGGCCGCGAGTGCGTCTGGAAGGTGGCCCGCCGCAAGCGCTTCACGCCCATGCGCGAGGAGTGGGAGCGGGTGCTGGGGCGCCTCCCGGAGGGGTGGCCCCGCGACGTGTTCGCCCCGCAGGGGCTGCTCACCTCGTGGTCTGCGTGACGCGGCCGCAGTCGTGCGCGGTGCCGCGGGACGAGCCGCCGGAAGAGGTGCCCGGCCAGGTCGACACGTCGGCGATTCACGGCGTGGTTCGCCACCAGGATGGCACGGCCCTCGACGGGCTGGACGTGTCTGTGAACGCTCCCGCGGATCCGCCTCTTCCTGGTGACCTCCGCGGCTGACGATCACGCGACCCCGTGATCTGGCCGTCTCCAGCTCACCCGTCT
>WGAH01000075.1 GCA_015489145.1 Deltaproteobacteria bacterium | reverse complement strand
CGCGGCGGGTCGGCAACGAGAGCCCCCGGGTCGTTGGTCCACACGAGGAAGGGCCCGAGCGACAGGACGAGGAGGGCGAGGGCGAGGAGCAGCCAGCCGCGCGCCCGCCGGGCGACGACGGCGCCGGCCACGGCGAGCAGGAACAGCACCGTGCCCGGGTAGGCGGGCAGGTCGGTGCCGGGCAGGCCGATGTCGCCGGTGAAGGGCAGCAACAGCCACGGCGGGGTGCAGATGCCCATGTGCACGCTCACGCGCTGCTCCTCGTGGAGCACCGGCGGGCGCGCGGCTGGCTGCTCCTCGCCCTCGCCCTCCTCGTCCTGTCGCTCGGGCCCTTCCTCGTGTGGACCAACGACCCGGGGGCTCTCGTTGCCGACCCGCCGCGCCTGCCGGCCTGGTGGGTCGAGAAGCTGCTCCCGCCCCTGCGCTTCATCTGGGGCTGGTGCCGGCTGGGCATCCTCGTCGCCACGCCCCTGGCGATGGCCGCGGCCTTCGCCGTCGCCCGGGCGCTCGGGCGCTGGCCGGCGCTGCGGCCGCAGGTCCTCGTGATCCTGCTGGCCGGGCTGGCGGTCGACCACGCCCACGAGCGCGCGCCGGCCGGGATCTCGGGCTTCGCCTTCGATCCGCGCCCGCCGCCCGAGCTGGTCGAGGCCCTCTCGGCGCTGCCGCCGGGGGCCATCGTGCAGCTCCCCTTCGACGACTTCTACATGACCTGGCAGCTCGCCCACGGCCGCCCCATCGCCGAGTCCCTCGAAATCGAGGACATCCGGCAGCGGAGCTACCTGGTGCAGCACGCCGAGGCCCTCGTCGACGCGGTGCAGGCCGGCGAGGACCCGCCCTTCCGCCTCGACGACCCGCGCGTGCTCGCCTGCCTGCGCGCCGACGCCCGGCGCCTGGCCGGGGACGGCTGGGCGGGGGTGGTGCTCCACCGCGACCGCCTCCCCGACGCCCACCTCGCGCTGACCCGCCTGCTGACGGCGGCGCTGGGCCTGCCGGCGCGGGACGGCGAGCGCGTCGGCGCCTGGGTCCTGCGGGGGGCGCCGCTCCCGGCGGGCATGGACTTCGCCCGCGACTGCCCCGTCGAGAAGGTCGAGGCGATCATTCCGGGGGCCAGTCCGGGGGCGCTGCCGCCGGAGGCCGCGAAGCCGACGGAGGCCGGGCCGGGCTGAGCGGGGGCTCGCGAACGGGCTCGCCGCGCCGGGCCTCGTCCGGGCTATACCCCCGCCATGCCTCGCGACGAACGAACCCTCCTCATCCTCAGCGACATCGAGATCGGCGCCGGCGGCGTCACCGACGACTTTCCCGAGGGCCACGACGCCTGGCTGGCCGAGCTGATCGAGCGGCGCGCGGCGGCCCGGGGCGCGGTGGACCTGGTGCTCAACGGCGACACCTTCGACTTCCTCAAGACCCCGGTGGACGGCGCCTGGCCCCGACACGTCGACGCCGCCCTGGCTCTGGCCAAGCTCGAGGCCGTGGCCGCGGCGCACCCCGGCTTCTTCGAGGCCCTGCGGCGCTTCCTGGCCGGCGGCGCCGACCGCCGCGTCGTCTTCGTCGTCGGCAACCACGACGCCGAGCTGGTGCTGCCCGAGCTGCGGGCGGCCATCCGGGCGCGGCTCGGCGGCGACGAGCGCGTGGTCTTCGCCGGCTTCGCCTGGCGGCAGGGCGACGTGCACGTCGAGCACGGCCAGCAGTCCGACGTGATGTTCGCCGTCGACCCGGCCCGCCCCCTCGCCCGCTACGAGGGGCGGCCCATCGTGGCGCTGCCGTGGGGCAGCGTGGCGCTCCTCGAGGTGGCGATGCCCATGCAGCCGCTGCTGTACCACTTCGACCGCCTGCGCCCCCGGGAACGCATCTTCGAGCTGATGCCCGAGACCCGCGAGCTGCTGGTCGGCGCCTTCTGGCGTTACTGGACGCGGGACTACCTCGCCGACCTGGTGCGGCGGCGCGACCCCCTCAAGCGCCTCACCTGGACGATGTTCAAGGAGATCGTCCACCGCCTCGGCTCGGCCGACCCGGACGTGCGCGTGGCCGACCGCTGGCGCGACGCCCTGCAACGCAGCCAGGAGGTGCGCCTGGTCGTGCTCGGCCACGAGCACCGGCCGTCGTGGTGGACCTGGGGCGACCGCAAGATCCTGCGTTCGGGCTGCCTGCGGGCGGAGTTCGCCTTGCGGGACGACGGCAGCAGCGTGCCCCTGCCGAAGCAGTGGGTCGAGGCCCACCTCGTCGACGGCCGCGTCGTGTCGAGCCAGATCCTCGAGGCCCCCTGCCCGCCGCTCCCCCAGGGCTACGTTCCCACCAGCGTCTTCGACATCCTCCCCGACGTGCGCCGCCTGCTGGGCACCCGCGAGGAACGGACCCGCCTCTCGAGGGCCCTGACCGCCCAGGAGGCCGCCGAGGCGCGCGCCCCGGAGGCCCGGGCCGTCGAGGCGGTCGCGGCCCGGCACCCCCACCGCACCCTCGGCGCCGAGGAGGAGTAGCCGCGCCGACCCGAGGGCCGCTCTGCTCCGGGGATCGGCCTCCGGGTCCGCCGGGACCGCTCGTCCCATCCCGGGACCCTCCGGCCATCGAGCACGGCCGGCCGAGCACCCTGCCCGGTTCTCATGTACCGTGATGCGCGCGGGGAGTACGCTCCTCTCGAGCTCGACCTCCTTCCCGCCAGCGAACCGGAGGGCACGCCATGAACGCGCGAATCACCTGGATGCTCCCGTGGGTGCTCCTCGCCGCTTGCGGGGGCAAGGCCGACGAGGACACGGGCGCCGTGGCGCCGGGGGATGGCGGCGGTGAGGCCGACGACACGGCGGGGCCGGTGGACGCCGACGGCGACGGCTACGCGGGCGACGAGGACTGCGACGATTCCGACGCCTCGGTGCACCCGGGCGCCGAGGATGCCTGCGGCGACGGGGTCGACCAGGATTGCGACGGCGAGGACCCCGCTTGCGACCCGGTCGACTACGACCTCGGCAGCGACGCCCTCGCGGTGCGGGGCTCGGCGGCGGGAGAGGTGCTCACGGTGGGCATGGCGTCTGGCGCGGACCTCGACGGCGACGGCGCCGCCGACCTGCTCGTCACGAGCAAGCCGAGGGACGACCGGCAGGTTTGGGCCCTGCTCGACCTCGCGGATGGGCCGCGCACGGGCACGGTGGACGTCGCCGCCGTGGCGAAGGCCCAGGTCGCGCTTCCCGAGGGCGAGTCGTGGTGGAAGGCCTGGGTTGGCGCTCCCGGGGACGTGACGGGCGACGGCTACGCCGACGTGCCGACGGTCGGTTGCGGCGAGGACGGACACTCCGCCTGCGTGGTCTCGGGCCCGCTGGTCGGCGACCAGGGGTGGGAGGACCTCGACGTGTTCACGGTGGCCTACGGCGACGCTCGGGGCTCCGGCTACGTCACGCTCGCGACGACCGGGGACTTCGACGGCGACGAGGTGGCGGACCTCCTCCTCGTCGACGTGGACGCGGTGCCGGGCAAGGCCTGGGTGCTCTACGGGCCGGTGACGGCGGATGCGGAGCTGGCCGACGGCTTCGAGATCACCGCCGACGCGGGGGACGACATCACCTACGGGACGAGCGGGGCCTCGGTGGGGGATGTCGACGGGGACGGCGAGGACGAGGCGGCCGTGGTGAGCGTGTACTGGTCGGCGAAGGGCATCGGGTACGCCGGCGCGGTGTTCGTGTTCCTCGACCCGGTGACGGAGGACCGGCAGGCGGAGGACGCCGATTTCGTGGTGTACGGCACCCACACCGACGAGGCGCTCGGCGGGGCGCGCGCGGTCGGAGACCTCGACGGCGACGGGCTGGACGACCTGGCGATCCCGGCACCGGAAAGCGACGCCTCGGGGATCGACCGGGCCGGCGCGGTCTACGTGTTCACGAGCGAGCCCAGCGGCTGGGTGTCCGCCGCCGAGGCCGACGGGGTGCTGCTCGGCACGGAGGACGGCGAGACGGCGGGAACCTCCGTGGACCGGGCCGGCGACCTGGACGGGGATGGCTTCGGTGACCTGCTCGTCGGCGCCGAGCAGATGCGGTACAAGAACAAGAAACCCGGCCGGGCCTGGCTCGCGCTCGGGCCGTTCTCGGGCCGGCGGAGCCTGGCGGACTCGGCGGCGGTCTTCGAGGGGGTCACCGGGGTCGGCAAGGAGACGGGCAGCGCCGTGGCCGGCGACATCGACCTGGACGGCGACGGCGCGCTGGACGTGGTGGTGGGCTCCTGGCTCGCCTCGACCGACGATCTCACGGCCTGCGGCACCGCCTACGTCGTCTTCGGCCCGCTGTTGTAGCGGGCTCCGTGCCCAGGCCCGCCGCCGCCCGGGTCGGCCCGGCCCGGGGACCCTCAGCCGGCGCGCCCGGTCAGGCGCCAGCGGGCGAGGTGGCCGGCGAACTCGGCGACGGTGCGCCAGTCGACCTTGCTGCGCCCCGCGGCCCGGGGGGCCATGACCGCGGGCTCCTCGGCGATGCGGAGGCCGAGGGACTCGGCGGCCAGCACCACCTCGGCGTCGAGGAACCAGTCCGCGGAGCGGGGGGCGATGCGGGCGAAGGCCGCCCGGCGCAGGAGCTTGGGGCAGCCGTTCACGTCCCGCGTCCGCGCCCCGAGGCCGCGCATCACCCCGGCGTAGGCGGCGGTGACGAGGCGGCGCCGCCACCCGTCCCGGCGCTCGACCCGCCGGGCCTTGGCGAGGTCGGCCCCGTCCTCCAGCCGGCGGAGCAGGCGCGGCAGGATCGCCGGGTCGACCTGCCCGTCGCCCCAGGCCCAGCCCACCGCCTCGCGGTCGCCGGGCAGCGCGCGGAGGCCGGCGAGGATCCCTCCGCCGTAGCCGGCGTTTTCGGGGAGGTGCAGCGCCCGGAGGCGCCCGCCGTCGGCCAGGGCGTCGAGCTTCCGCCCCGTCCCGTCGGTGGAACCGTTGTCGACGAGGACCACCACCGCGTCCAGTCCCGCGAGGGCGCGCCGGAGGTCGGCCACCACCGCGTCGACCAGCGGCGCCTCGTCGTAGAAGGGGACCGCGAGGCCGAGCCTCACCGGCCCGCCTCCCCGCGACCCGGCAGGCCGGCGAGGAGGATCACCAGCGCGACCCAGAGGAGGTCCGCGAGGAACAGGTGGACGAGCTGCATCCAGCCCGGGGCGCGCAGGGCGATGGTGAGGGCGCCGGCGGTGAACTGGGCGAGGACGATCCCCTGCACCCCCCAGGTGCGCGCCCGGGACGCGGCGTCGCCGAGGCGGGCCCGAGCCATGCCCGCCCACACGACGAGGGCCGAGCCGACGAGGCCGGCGAGCACCGGGTGGACGACGCGCAGGCGGACGAGGAAGTGGTGGGGATCGCCCACCGCCGGCGCCCCGCCCACCTCGGCCGGCGGAAACAGCGTGTCGCCCAGGGCCGTGACCGCGCCGGCCATGCCCACCCCCACCAGCAGCCCGGCCAGCGTCCAGGCGACGGGACCGCCGAGGCGACCCCCGGTCGGCCGGCCCGGGCGCGCCCAGAAGGCCGCCATCGTCGCCGCCGCCACCAGCAGCAGGGTGTTGGCCAGGTGGAGCGCCACCACCACCGCCCGCGCCGTGGAGGCGTCGTCCTCGACGAGGTGGAACAGCACCAGCCCGGCGCCGAGGAGCGACTCCACCACCACCAGGGCGAAGGTGGCAGCCGCCGCCCGCCGGGCGCGCGGGTCCACCGGCGCCCACCGCGACAGGACGAGCAGCGCCAGCGACAGCAGCCCGAGCAGGCCGCTGGTGGCCCGGTGGGTGAACTCGATGAGCTTCTCGGTGCTCGGCGCGAAGGGGATCACCTCGCCGTCGCACAGGGGCCAGTGCTCGCCGCAGCCCGCCCCGGAGTGGGTGATGCGAACCCAGGCCCCGAACAGGATGACGCCGAGCAGCCAGGCGAGGTGGGTCCAGGCCAGCGCGGAAAAGGCTCGCACCCGGGGGTGGGAGGCCTCCGCGATGCCGGTCCCGGCGCGCGATTCGTGCATGGCTTCCGCCCTCCGCCGCCGGGGCCTATCCCAGTGCGGGGGGAGGGGCTGGACCCGCGGCGAGGCGTGTCCACCTTGAACGGCGAACCGGCGCGCCGGTGCCGCCGCCGGCCCGCCCGACCGGAGGTTCTCGATGGACAAGCTCGCCTTCGCCTGCCCGCGGTGCCACCGCATCAACCGGGTCGCCCCCGACCGCCTCGACAGCGGCCCCCGCTGCGGCGCCTGCAAGGCCCCCCTCGACGTCAGCGGCACGCCCCTGCACGTCGACGACGACACCCTCGACCGCCTCGTGCGCTCCAGCCCGGTGCCGGTGCTCGTCGACTTCTGGGCCGAGTGGTGCGCCCCCTGCCGCATGGTCGCCCCGGCCCTCGAGGAGCTCGGCCGCCGCCACGCCGGCCGGCTCATCGTCGCCAAGGTGGACACCGACCGCCACCAGCGCCACGCCGCCGCCCTCGAACAGGGCCAGGGTCGGGATGCCGCGCACCCCGAGGGCGGCGGCGTGGCGCTGGTGGCGGTCGGTGTCCACCTTGGCGACGATGAGCCGGCCGGCGTGGCGGCGGCCGAGCTCCTCGAGGGCCGGGGCGACCATGCGGCAGG
>WGAH01000074.1 GCA_015489145.1 Deltaproteobacteria bacterium | reverse complement strand
CGTGATCCTCCGCGCCACCCTTCGCCGCCCGGACCACCGCTACCGCGAGGTCGGCCGCCTCGTCCGCGCCCTGCGCCACGCCCTGCCGCGCCTCCCGCCGGTTCCCCCCGGCACGCCGCCCCTCTACGAGGCGCCCGCCGCCGCGCCTCCCGACGAGGCCGGTCCCACCTTCGTCCCGGAGGAGCCTTGACCGCCGACCCGCCCGGCGCCGGCGCCCTCGTGGTGCTGCCCACCTACGAGGAGCGCGACAACCTGCCCCGCGTGGTCCCGGCCGTCCTCGCCGCCCTGCCCGGCGCCGAGGTCCTGGTGGTGGACGACCGCAGCCCCGACGGCACCGGGGAGCTGGCCGAGGCGATGGCCCGCGAGGACGGGCGCGTCCACGTCCTGCACCGCGACGGCCCCCGGGGGTTGGGGCCCGCCTACGTGGCGGGTTTTCGCTGGGCCCTGGCCCGCCCCTACCGGCTGGTCTTCCAGATGGACGCCGACCTGAGCCACCGCCCCGCCGACCTGCCCGCCCTGCGCGCCGCCGCCGACACCTACGATCTCGTCCTCGGCAGCCGCTACGTGCGCGGGGGCGGGGTGGAGGGCTGGCCGCTCCACCGGCGCCTGCTCAGCCGGTGGGGCAGCTTCTACGCCCGCTCGGTGCTGGGCCTGGGCTTCCGCGACCTCACCGGCGGCTTCAAGTGCTTTCGCCGCGAGGTGCTCGCCGCCATCGACCTCGGCTCCATTCGCTCGCGGGGCTACGCCTTCCAGGTCGAGACGACCTGGCGGGCGTGGCGGGCCGGCTTCCTCGTGGGCGAGGTGCCGATCGTCTTTCCCGACCGCACCGCCGGGCGCTCGAAGATGAGCCTCGCCATCGCTGGCGAGGCGGCCCGGGGGGTGTGGGCGATGCGCCGGGAGGGGCGGCCCCGCTGATTCAGGCGCCGCCGCCGAGGGCCGCGACGATGCGCCGCAGGCGCGCCTCGAAGGCGGGGCGCATGACGTCGGCGTAGAGGGAATCGACGTGCTCGAGGATCGCTTCCTCGAAGCGGCGGCGGAAGGGGACGGTCTTCTCGGTGAGGCCGCGCTTGATCACCAGGTCGGCCTCGCCCGGCGGCACCAGCGGGGCGGCGGCCTCGGCGGCGGCGCGGGCGGCGCGGTCCTCGTCGCCGGGCAGCAGCGCGACGGCGAAGCGCCGGGCCACGGCGTCGGCGGCCCGCTCCACCGGCGTGACGAACAGGTCGCGCACGGGCACCCGCACGCCGCGCACCTGTCGCCGCCAGCCCACCCGCGCCACCGACTCGGCGGCGTCCTGCCGCACCGACTCGCGCCAGCCCCGCGCCCGCTCGTCGAGTCGGGCGAGGGCGGTCTGTACGGCCTCCTTCACGGGGGTCGGCGCGTCCTGTGCCATGCGGCCTCCGCCCACCGCCTAACCGGGCCGCGGCGGCTTCAGGCGTCGGGGCGCCGGATCACGGCGAGGGTCTCGACGTGCCAGGTCTGGGGAAACATGTCGAAGACCTCGACCCGGGCGAGCTCGTAGCCGGCCCGGCGCGCCGCCCGCAGGTCGCGGGCCAGGGTGGAAGGGTTGCAGGAGACGTAGACCACGCCCCGCGGGCGCACCAGCAGCACCTCGTCGATCACCCCCCGGGCGCCGGCCCGGGGCGGGTCGAGGATCGCGACGTCGAACACGTCGCGGCCGGCCCGCCAGCGCTCGGCGCGCTCCGGGCGCAGGGTCACCGCCAGGCCGTGGGCCTCGGCGGTGCGGCGGGCGTCGGCGAGGGCCGGCCGGGAGGCCTCCACCAGGGTGACCGGCAGGCCCGCGGCGGCCAGGGGCAGGCCGAGGTTGCCCGCGCCGGCGTAGAGGTCGAGGATGGCCGTGGGTTCCAGCGAGCGGGCGGCCTCGGCCACCGCCGCCACCAGGGCGGCGTTCACCTCGAGGTTGACCTGGAAGAAGGTGTCGGGACCCACGCGGTGACGGAGGCCCGCCACCTCGAGGACCAGCGTCGCGTCGCCCCAGGCGACGCG
>WGAH01000073.1 GCA_015489145.1 Deltaproteobacteria bacterium | reverse complement strand
GTGCTACGATCCCCCCGCCATGTCCCCCAGCATGCGGCTGTTCCCCCTGCTCCCCGCCCTCGTCGCCGCCGCCTGCGCGCACCCCGTCGCGCAGACCGGCCTGGCGAGCTGGTACGGCGCCGGGTTTCGCGGGCGGCCCACCGCCTCGGGCGAGCCCTTCCGGCCGGGCCGGCGCACCGCCGCCCACCGCACCCTGCCCTTCGGCACGGTGGTGAAGGTGCGCCGCACCGACGACGGCCGCGCCGTGCGGGTGGTGATCAACGACCGCGGCCCCTACGTCGAGGGGCGGGTCATCGACCTCTCGCGCCGCGCCGCCCGCCGCCTGCACATGATCGACGAGGGCGTGGTGCCGGTGGAGCTGCGGGTCGTCGGCTGCCGGCGGCGCTACGGCGACTGCCGCTGAGCGCGATGCCGACCGGAGGCCGGCGCTCCAGGGCCGGCGCTCCAAGGCCGGCGCTCCTGCCGGGCTCCCCGGCCCGCCCCGCCTTGCCGGCGGGCCCGGCCGGGCGCTACGGTGCCGCCATGCCCCTGTCCTGCCCCTCCTGCCGGCAGCCGATGACGGCCGAGACCTACCCCGGTCACTACGGTCGCACCGTGCAGATCGACCTGTGCCCCCGCTGCGACGTGCTCTGGTTCGACAAGCTCGAGAACCTCGCCCTCGCGCCGGGCAGCGTGCTCGGCCTGCTCGAGCGCATGGCCGAGGCCGCCGGCCAGGAGCGCGTGCGCCTCGCCGACCGGCTCCTCTGCCCCCGGTGCGACGCGCCGCTGCGCCTCGGCCACCGCATGACGAAGGACACCCGCTACGAGGTGGCGGAGTGCCCGGCGGGGCACGGCCACCTGATCAGCTTCTACAACTTCCTCAAGGAGAAGGGCTGCGTCCGGCCGCTGCGCGGCGAGAAGCTCAAGGCCCTGCGGGCGATGACGAACTCGGTGCCGTGCAGCAACTGCGGAGCCCCCGTCGACCTCCACCGCACCACCACCTGCGCGCACTGCGGCAGCCCCCTGGCGCTGCTCGACCCGGACGCGCTTCGGGAAACCCTCGCCGGCCTGCGCGCCACCGCCGAGCGGCGCGCCGCCCCGGTGCCCGAGCAGGTGGCCGCCGACATGATCCTGGCGCGGCTGGAGGCCGAGCGGGCGATGCGGCCCGATCCCGGCGAGATGCGCCGCGTCTCCTCGTCCTGGGGCCGGCACGGCCTGCTCGAGACGAGCCTCATCGCCCTCGTCAAGCGCCTGCTCCGCTGAGGTCCGCGTGCGCCGCCTCGCCTGGCTCCTCGCCCTCGTCGCCGCCCTCCTCGCGGCGCGCGCCGGCTGGCGGGACTGGGAGCAGGCGGCCCGCACCCCGCCGCGCCGCGCCGCCGACGCCCTGCCGGTCTACCTGTCGGCCGCCGCCGTGCGGGACGGCGAGGACCCGACCACCCAGGCCGGGCTGAAGGCCGCCTATGACCGCCGCGACCTCGACGTGCGGGCGGCGACCTTCTCCAACCTCTACCCGGCCTCGGCCGGGGTGCTGCTCCAGCCGCTGGCCCGGGGCACCTGGGAGGGCTTCGTGCCCTGGTGGCGCGCGCTGCTCCTCCTCGGCGGGGTGCTCGCCGGGGCGGGGGCCGGCTTCGCCGCCGCCGGGCGGGCCGCCCGGCCCCTCGGGGCCGCCGCCGGCGCCTGGATCGCGCTCGGGGCCTTTCCCGTCACCGCGGAGTGCATGGCGCTGGGCCAGGCCAACCTCCTCGTCGCCGGCCTCATGGGACTGGCGATGGCGGCCATGGCGGTGCGGCGCGAGGAGGTCGCCGGCGTCGCCGCCGTCCTCGGGGCGGCGATCAAGCTCGTTCCCGGCATCGTCGCCTGGCCCCTGCTCGCCGCCCGGCGGTGGCGGGCCGTGGCGACGGCGGTCCTCGCGGGTCTCGCCCTCGCCGGCCTCACGGCGGCCTTCGTGCCCCTCGACCGCGCGATCACCGGCGTGATCAACACCCTGCGCTTCCAGTCGGCCATCAGCCCCGACTGGATGAACCACGGCCCGCGCCCGCGGTGGATGCTCATCCTCGGCGACCTGCGCCACGCCCCGCTCATGCTCTGGACGGTGGCGCTGGCCGGGCTGGCCGCCTGGGCCGCCGGCCCGCCGCTTCGCCGGGGCCCGCCGGGCCTGCGGCGGCGCCTCGCGGCCCTGTTCGGCGAGCCGGGCGCCGCCGATCCCCTGGTCGTCCTGCCCGGCACCGTCGCCCTGGCCGCCGCCTGGCTCGGCGCCGACGCCAGCGCCTTTCACGTGCTGTACGCGCCCCTCGCCATCCCGGCCTTCGCCTGGGGCGCCCTCGGGCTCCTCGCCGAGGACGGCCGCCGACCCGCGCGGGTGGCGGCGCTGCCCCTCGCCGCCGTCCCCGCCCTCTTCCTCGGGCTGGACGGCCTGGGCGTCGGGGAGGAGGCGCGGCTGGTGCTCGCCGGCGAAGTGGCCTGGCTGGTCGTCGCCGCGCCTCCTCCCCGACGCCCAGGCCGTCCAGCCCGAGGAAGAGGGCGGGGACGGCGGCGAGGGGCAGCGCCGCCGACCCGCGCGGGTGGCGGCCGTCCTCGGCGAGGAGCCCGAGGG
>WGAH01000072.1 GCA_015489145.1 Deltaproteobacteria bacterium | reverse complement strand
GGTCGGGGCGCGGCGGCGGGGCGCGGGGCGTCGCCGGTGGGCCGGGCGGCCTCGGGCGCCGTGGAGGGTTCCGGCGGGCCGGCGTAGAGGGAGACGGCCACCGGGGCCGGGGGCTCGGCCAGGGCCGCCTCGGCCTCGGCGCCCTCGCCGGCGCCCGCCTCGCCCGGGGGGCCCTCGTCGAGGCCCTCCTCGCCGGCGGTGTCGAGGCTGCGCGCCAGCCAGGACCGCACCGCCGCCGGGGCGGCGAGCATCCCGTGCAGGGCCACGCTCAGCGCCAGGGCCAGGAACTGCGCCAGCCACCGCCGGCTCAGCGGGGGCCGGGGCCGCGACGCGGCGCCGCTTCCGGGTCCTGCCGACAACGCTCCTCCTCCGGGCGGGAGAGTCTACCCGGCCGAACCCGCCGCCGCGCCCCGGGCCTTCCCGTCGCCCGCCGGCGGCGCCTCCTCCGGCGGGTCGTCGCCCCAGGGGGCCACCAGCGGCAGCATGAGCATCCCCGGCAGGGCGACGAGGGCGCAGAGGTAGAAGAAGTGCTCGTAGCCCATCGCCTCGACGAGGAAGCCCGTGGTGGCGTTGGCGAAGGTGCGCGGCACCCCGGTGAGGCTGGTGAGCAGGGCGAGCTGGGTGGCGGTGTAGCGGCGGTCGGTGGAGCGCGCGATGAAGGCGATGAAGGCCGCGGTCCCGAGCCCGACGCCGAGGTACTCGAAGCTGACCACCGCGAAGAGCGCGGCGGGATCGGCGCCGATGCGGGCCAGGGCGGCGTAGCCGAGGATGCTGACGAGCTGCACGACCCCGAACAGCCACAGGCTGCGGTGGATGCCGGCCCGCACGATGATGGCGCCGCCGACGAAGCCGCCGGCGATGCTCGACCACAGGGCCGCCGCCTTGGCGACGGTGCCGATGGTCGTCTTGGTGAAGCCGAGGTCGAGGTAGAAGGGCGTGGACAGCGCCGTCGCCATGCTGTCGCCGAGCTTGTAGAGCAGCATGAAGGCGAGCACCGCCAGGGCCCTGCGCCCGCCGTTGCGCCGCACGAAGGCGACGAAGGGCTCGACGACGGCGGCGCGCAGGGTGGTCGGCGCGCCCTCGCCCCCCGGGGGCTCGGCGGCGATCAGGGTCGTGAGGATGCCGACGAGCATGAAGCCGGCGACGACGAGGTGCACGGCCCGCCAGGGCAGGCGGTCGGCGAGGATGAGGGCGAGGGAGCCCGGCACCAGCGAGGAGAGGCGGTAGGCGTTGACGAAGAAGGCGTTGCCGATGCCCAGCTCGCGGTCGGGCAGCAGGTCGCGGCGCCAGGCGTCGAGCGCGATGTCCTGGCTGGCGCTGGCGAAGGCGGTGAGGAAGGCGAGCACCGCGATGGCGCGCACGCCGCGGGCGGGGTCGGTCCATCCGAAGGCGGCGAGGGCCAGCAGCAGCGCCACCTGGGTCGCCAGCGACCAGCCGCGCCGGCGGCCGAGGCCGGGCGGGGCGAAGCGGTCCATGAGCGGCGACCAGAGGAACTTCCAGGTGTAGGGGAAGCTCACGAGGCTGAACAGGCCGATGGTGGCGAGGTCCACGCCCTCGTCCCGCAGCCAGGCCGGCACGAGCTGGTAGAGCACGTACAGCGGCATCCCGCTGGAGAAGCCGGTGAACACGCACAGCAGCATCCGGCGGTTGAGGATGCTGGACCAGAACCGGCGGCGGGAGGTCATGGGCGGGCAGCTAACCCCGGCGCGCGCGTCGCTCCCGCGTGAGTCACGCCCCCTTGTTAGGCTTCCGCGACTGGAGGCGACGTGCACGACAAGCTGGTCGCGGAACTGGTGGGCATCGGGATGACGCGCAACGAGGCGCTCGCCTACCTCACGCTCCTCGAAGACGACGGCGGCGAGGGCCTCACCGGCTACGAGGTCGCGGCGCGCTCCTCGATTCCCCGCAGCGCCGTCTACGGCGTGCTCCGGCGCCTCGAGGAGTCCGGCGCCGCCTTCTCCCACGGCAGCGAGCCGGCCCGCTACGTCGCGACGAGCCCCAAGCGCCTGCTGGCGGGCAAGCGGCGGGACGCCCTGGCTCGGCTCGATCGCCTCGACGAGGCC
>WGAH01000071.1 GCA_015489145.1 Deltaproteobacteria bacterium | reverse complement strand
GTTCCCCGGTGCGGCGCCGGGTGCGACACGGCGATCGCGTTCCCCCCCACCCGGTCGGCCCGCCGTCGCCGAAAACGCCGGGGGAAGCGGGGTGGCACGGGCCTTGCCTCGCGGTTGGACAGGAGGTGACCATGCGCGGCATCCCGTCCCCCGTTCCCGGACTGCCCCTCGTCCTCGGGCTCGCGGCCTGCCACCCGGAGTTCGCGCCGCCCCCGCAGTTCGACCCGCTCTCCGTGTCGGTGGAGGGCGTGGAGGACACCGGGGAGGAGGTCGACGCCTTCTCCGCGGGAACGATCCGGGTGGAGGCCGAGGGCGAGGACACCTGGCGGCTCGTCTTTCCCGACTCGCCGGACTACGTCGTCGTCGCCTCCACCGGCGCCGACCTGTCGGGCCTCGACGGCGTGAACGCCACCGCCCACGCCCACCGCACGGTGGTCGGGGGCTTCCCGGGCAGCGAGCCGGCCGACCTGGTGGTCGCCGACGCGGACGGCCCCCGCTACCTCGCCGTCGTCTACTCGGGGCCGGACTTCGCCAACGAGGTGTTCGGGCGCGAGCTGGTGCACGTGGGTCCGGTGTACGCGACGACGCAGACCGAGGACTTCGACTGGGAGTTCTCGACCCTCGCCTTCGACACCGACGACGGCGTGGTGGAAATCGAGCCCGGCGCGGTCGAGACGGTCCGCATCGACGGCTGGCGGTGGCGCGTCGGCGTGGTCACCTCCTTCGAGAGCGACCACGGGGGCTGGCGGCGCCGCAACGAGATGCTGATCTGCTACGGGTCCCCGGAGTCGGTGCACGCCTTCGAGATGCTCCGTCTCGACGAGGACGAGGAGCTTCCCGAGCCGCCGGAGCCGCCGGTCTCGGCGCGGATGATGCACTTCGGCGGGTGTTGAGGCGGTCGGCCTCGCGCTACGCCGGCGGCCGGGAGGCGGCCCGCCAGGTCCACACGGCCACCGGCTCGGCGATGCCCTTGAGGCGGTGGGCGCCGGCGGGCTGGAGGTCGCCCGGGTCGCGCAGGCGCGCGCGGGTGGAGGCGGCGACGATCACGTCCGCGTCGAGCTTTCGGGTGAGCGCCTCGACGCGGGCGGCGAGGTTGACCGGCTCGCCGATGGCCGTGTACTCCATGCGCGCGTCCGAGCCGACGGGTCCGACGATCGCCTCGCCCGACGCGATGCCCACGCCGGCGCCGAGGTCCAGGCCGTGCCGGGCGCGGACCTCCTCGGCGAGTTCCCTCGTGGCGCGCACCATCGCGCGGGCGGCGCGCAGGGCGCGGTCGGCGTGGTCGGGTTGGCTGCGCGGGGCGTTGAAGATCGCCATCACCGCGTCGCCGACGAACTTGTCCACCGTGCCCCCCTCGGCCTCGATCGCCGCCACCATGCGGGTGAGCCAGGCGTTGAGGAGGCGCACGAGGTCCTCGGGGGGCAGCGCCTCGGTCATGGGGGTGAAGCCGCGCAGGTCGGCGATGAGCACCGTGACCTCCCGGCGCTGGCCCTCGCGGCCGAGTCGGCCGGAAAGCGCCTCCTCCGCGACCTCCGGCGTGACGAACCGGCCGAACACCTGCCGGAAGGCCAGGGCCTCCTCGGCCCGGGCGAGCTGGGCGGCGAGGCGGCGGGCGCGCTCGCGCTGCCAGGCGCCGACGCCGAGGGCGAGGAGCAGGGCCGCGCCGATGCGCAGGTCCAGGCGCTCCCACCAGCGCGGCGGGCGGGTGAAGGCCCAGACCGCCGGGGAGGGGGTCCAGCCGCCGCCCCCCTGGCGGGCCGCGACGGCGAGGCGGTGGTCGCCGGGGGCGAGGCCGCTGAGCTGCACCGCCGGCTCGTGAAAGGGCTCGGACCACGGGCGGTCGTCGAGGCGAAAGCGGTACTCGACGGTGTCCTCGGAGCCGAGGGTGTCGTCCTCGAGGGCGACGACGACCAGGCCGGCGTCGGCGGGCAGGCGGGCCGGGTCGGGCGCCTCGGCGCCGTCGACGCGCACGCCGAGGATGCGGGGGGTGACGGGTCGCCGCGGCCGGTCGAGGGCCTCGGGTTGCAGCCACAGGAGCCCGTGGCCGGTGGCGACGGCGAGCCAGCCGGCGTGGCGCGCGAGATCGCCGGTGGGGCCGATGGGGGGCAGGCCGTGCTCGGCGTCGAGACGCAGCGGCTCGGGTTCGAGGCGCACCACGGCCCGGGGGGTGGTGGCCCACAGCTCGGCGCCGAGGCGGGCGAGGCCGAGGACCGGCTCGCCGCGCAGGGGGGCGGCGTCGAGGTCCCGCCACCGCCCGCCGCTCCAGCGCCGCAGGCGCGGGCCGCAGGGCACGGTGATCGCGAGCTCGTCCCCGGTCGGGTCCGGGTCGGCGACGCCCGCGCCGGGGACGCAACCGGGTCCCGGGCCGAGGGGCTCGAGGGCGAGGCGGTCGGGATCGACGGCCCAGGCGTGTTCCGGCCCGACGAGGAGGAGCCGGTCCCGCCCGTCGACCGGCTGGAGGCCGCGCTCGGGGAGGCGCAGCGGGGGCGCCGGCGGCAGCAGGCGGCTCAAGGTGTCCCGGGAGAGCCAGAACATCGCCGGGCCGATGCGGAACAGCCAGTTGGGCTCGCCGCCGCGCGGGGCGACGGCGACCGCCTCGTCGCCCCGGTGGATCGTGCCCTGGGAGCTGATCGTCCACGGGGTGCCGTCGGGGCCGGGGGCGAGGGCGCCCAGGCCCCCGGTGTAGATCCCCTCGACCGGCCGGACCCGCATCGCGGGGCCCACGCGCATGGCCCGGGTCACGGTGGTGACGAGGAGGTCGTCGCCGTCCCGGTCGAGGTCGACGATGGCGTCGTCGGCGAGGCCGGCGGCCCGGTCCCAGAGGCGGACGGCGTCGTGGTCCACGCCGACCAGCCCGCCGCCGAGGGTGCCGACCCACAGGCGGCCGTCCCGGTCGACGGCGACGCGGGTGGTGACCCGGGCCCCGAGGCCCTGCTCGGCGCCGATGCGCTGCCAGCCGGCGGCGGCGTCCCGGACGGGGTAGCCCTCGACGAGGAGCCCGTTTCCCGTGGAAGCGACGAGGCGCCCGTCCGGGAGCCGGGCGAGATCGGTGACGAAGGCTTCGGCGCCCGCCACGGGGTCGAGGGCGGCCGACCCGTCGGGGCGCAGGCGCAGGCGCACGAGTCCCCGCTCGGTGCCGACGATGAGGTCGCCCGGGCCGCCCGAGGCGTCGGGCAGCAGCTCCCGCACCGGCCGGTCGTCGAGGCGCCGCCAGCCGGTCGGGGCGGCGGGGTCGCGGAGGAAGAGGCCGTCGGGACCGCCGACGAGCAGGTGCTCCCCCACCGCGAGCACGGCGACGGGTTGCCGGGAGGGCGCGTCGGCGAGGCGGTCGAGGCGGGCCGCGCCGGCGGGGATGCGGAAGACCCCGTGGGGCACGGCGACGAGGAAGCTCCCCGGCACGGCCGGGTCGGCGACGACCCCGGCGTTGACGCCGCCGACGGGCTGGCCGTCGAGGAGGGTGGCTTCGCCGTCCTCGTCCTCGAGCACGACGCCCGCGCCGGTCACCAGGGCGAGGCGCCCGTCCGCCCAGGCGAGGTCGAGGACCTCGGCGCCCTCGGCCTCGGGGGGGAGGGGCAGGCGCGCGAAGGCCCGGCCGTCGAAGCGCGCGGCGCCGCGCTCGGTGCCGACG
>WGAH01000070.1 GCA_015489145.1 Deltaproteobacteria bacterium | reverse complement strand
GGACTGGGGCATCCGGCCGTTCACCGCGCTGATGGGGGCGCTCAAGATCCAGCCCCACGTCGACGTGCGGCTGGAGATCCCCGCCCCCTGATCGCCCGCTACACCACCACCAGCCCCGCCCGGCGCACCCGTCGCCAGCGCCGGCGAAAGCGCTTCCAGTCGCCGGGAAAGGCCGCGCGGGCCTCGTCGAGGCGCACCACTCGGCGGGCGGCGGGACGGGCCTCGTCGAGCAGCTCGGCGAGCCAGGCGAGCTCCGCCTCGTCGCCCTCGACGCGCTCGACGCCGTCGGCGTGGTGCAGCACCAGGGCCCCGCGCCCCCCTTCGCCCTCGGCCTCGAGGGGATCGCCGCCGAGCCACACGAGGCGCCCGCGGGGAGGCTCCGGCCAGCGCAGGCCGGCGAGCACGCGGCTCACCCGGTCCGGGGGCAGGCGGGTGCGCGGCGCGCGGGAGGGAAACCACCGGTGGACCGGCCGATCGAGGCCCTCTCCGCGCATCCAGGCCTCCAGGGAACGGGCGAGACCGGCGTCGTAGCGGTCCGGGTCGGCCGCCCGGGGGTCGAGGTCGCGGTGGGGCAGGTCGTTGCGGGCGAAGGCCGCCGGCGCCCCGGCCTCGATGCCGTAGCGGGCCGGGTCGCGGCCCATCGGCGAGTGCCGGGTGAGGACGAAGCGGTGCCAGAAGGCGCTGTCGAGGAGGCCCGCGGCGATGAGCTGCCGCACCAGCTCGGCGGCGTCGACGATCTCGGCGTCGGTCTGGCCGGGGAAGCCGAACATCAGGTAGGCGTGGACCAGCACCCCGGCCTCGCGAAAGGCGGCGCAGGCGGCGATGGCGTCGTCCACGCGCACCCCCTTGCCCATCACCGCCAGCAGCCGGTCGCCGGCCACCTCCAACCCGCCGGTGACGGCGACGAGCCCCGAGGCGGCGAGCAGGCGCGCGAGGTCCGGCGTGAACGCGCGTTCGAAGCGGATGTTGCCCCACCAGCTCACGCCGGTGCCGCGGGCGAGCAGCTCCAGGGCGAAGTCGCGCATCGCCCGGGGAGGCGCCGCCTCGTCCACCGCGTGAAAGCCCCGGACGCCGGTGTCGCGCACCAGCTCCTCCACCGCGTCGACGAGGCGGGCGGTGGGCGAGGGCGAGAAGCGGCGCACGTAGTCCAGGGAGGTGTCGCAGAAGCTGCACTTGCGCCAGTAGCAGCCGTGGGCGAGGAGCACCTTGTTCCACCGCCCCTCGGACCAGATGCGGTGGGCGGGGTTGAGGGTGTCGAGGACGGCGAGGTAGCGCGAGCGGTCGAGGTCGGCGTACCAGGCGGCGACGGCCGCGCCCCGCGCCGGGCGGTCGAGGTCGAGGTCGCCGGCCGGCGTGCGGGTTCGGTGGCGATCGTCGGGGCCGCCCCGCTGCCAGCGCAGCCAGGCGAGCAGCGGCTCCCGCCCGTCGTCGAGGACGATGCCGTCCGCCGAGTCCCACAGGCGCGGCTCCTCGGTGTCGCGAAGCTCGGTGCTGACGTAGCCGCCGCCGAGGAGCACCGGCAGCCCCCGGGCCCGCAGCCGCCGG
Source organism: Deltaproteobacteria bacterium (assembly GCA_015489145.1). Lineage (GTDB taxonomy): Bacteria > Myxococcota_A > UBA796 > UBA796 > UBA2385 > S143-5. Next base: position 1,218 of record WGAH01000070.1, on the reverse strand, counting down.
CCGACCCGCAGGGCGCCGTAGAGGGCGCCGGGAAAGGGCACGCCGATGCCCACCAGCTCCGTGTCCGGGAAGCGGTCGAGGAGACCGTCGGCCAGCTCGTCGAGCCAGGCGTCGACGAGGGTGGTGCCGGCGAGGCGCCCGGCCAGGGGCGCGAAGTCGGCGGGGCCCACCGCGAGGGCGTGCTGGTAGCGGGCCAGCTCGAAGCCCGGCTCCACCGTGACGCGCACGAGATCGGCGAGATCGGCGAGGTAGCGCGTGCAGAGCAGCCGGGCGGCGTCCACGAGCCCCATCGGCCCGAAGGCCGACAGGTCCACCGCCTCCAGGCGCGGCCCCACCGGCAGCAGCGGCGTGTGGAGGACCCGGTGGGCCAGGGTCGGGTCGCGCCCCTGGAGGAAGGCGATCACGGCGTCCACGGCGGCCTCGTGGCGCTCGCGCAGGGCCAGGGCCCGCCAGGCGGGCTCGGGCAGCGGCTGGCCGGCCTCCGCCCGCGCCTCGGCCGCGTCGAAGATCGCGGCGAGCCCCTCGCGCGAAAAGACCCGCAGGGCGAGCTCGATGCCGAGGTCGACGAGGTGGACGGGCTCGCCGGCCTCGCGCAGGTGGCGGGCGAGGAAGGCGGTGCCCGGGTAGGGCGTGTTGAGCTGCGTGAGCGGCGGCAGCACGAGGGTGACGGCCATGCCGGCTCCCTATCGCGCCGCCGCGCCCCTCCCGACCGGCCACCGGGATGCCGCGCGGCGCGCGGCGCGCTACGAGGATGCCCTGCAGCACGGAGAACCGCCCGTGAACAGGCCATGCGAGGCCCGGCCCGGCCGCTGACCTCTCGCCGTCCCCCGCCGGGGGATGTCGCTTCTCGCCCGAACCGTTGGCTTGTCAACCTCTTGGTTGGAATCGGCCTGAGCCTCCTCCTCGCCCGGGTCGCCGCCGCCCCGCCGCCGCTGCCGGCGCCCGTCGAGGCGGCCCTCGCCCCCCTCGCCGAGCGGGCCGCGGGGTGGCGCGCCCCGGTGGTCGACCGCGCCCGCGTCCGCGCCCGCGCCCGGGCCTTGCAGGTCGCCGCCCTCGGCCGCGCCGGCCTCGACGAGGCGCGGCTGTTCGAGCTCTGGGCCCGCGCCGCCGACGCCGACGTGCGCGAGGCCGCCCTCGCCGGCATCGTCGAGAACGCCCGCTGGCGCTGGCCGGCCGACTTTCGCGGCGCGTTCCTCGCCCGGCTCCTCGGTCCCACCC
>WGAH01000069.1 GCA_015489145.1 Deltaproteobacteria bacterium | reverse complement strand
GGGCTTGACGGGGGGGCTCAGCCGCCGAGGAGGGTGCGGATCGCCGGGGCGCGCAGGACGACGGCGGGACCGCCGGGAACGCGCACCCGCCGCACGAGGCCCGCCATGCGGAGCGGGTGATCGACCTCCTCCACCTCCGGGAGGGGCTCGCCGGGCTCGAGCATGTGCAGGCGGTCCGCGAGGTGGTCGTGGGCGCTCACGATGTCCACGGCGCCCCGCATCTCGTCGGCCACCGGGCCGGCGGCGAGCAGCAGGGCCTCGGGGCTGTCGGGCACGCCGCCGCGGCGGGCGGCCTCGCCGACGGCGCGCACCAGGCGCGGAATGCCGCCGGTGAAGCGGGCCGTCTCGGCCAGGGTGGCGATGGGCAGCGGGCCGGCGGCGCCGACGATGGCGGCGGCGGCCTCGGCCTCGCCGTAGTCGTCGAGCTCGACCCGCCGGGAGCCGAGGAGGGACAGCCAGGGGGCGTCGACGGAACCGGCGAGGAGCACGGTGCAGCGCCGGCCCTCGGGGTGGCGCTCCCGGTAGTCCGACCAGCAGGCGGCGAGGTCCTCCATCACCTCGACGGGCAGGTGCTCGGCGCCGTGGGCGAGGAGCGCGACCCGGTGGGGCGCCTCGCGGTGGGCGGTCTCGAGGAGCTGCTCCATCGACCAGCGAAAGCCGCGGCGGTCGGCGACGGTGGTCGGCTGCCGGTGGCGCCAGCCGCGGCGGCCGAGCTGACCGAAGACGTGGAGGGTGAACTGCCAGGCCTCGCCGACGGTGCGCCCCTTGAGGGTGCGGAAGCTCACGGTGCGGCAGCCGACGGCCGGCTCGCCGACGGCGAGGTCGAGGGACAGCTCCTCGAGGAAGCCCGGCACGTCGCTCCAGCGGGGGGCGAGGAGCACCACCGGCTCCATGCGCCGCAGGTGGGCGCGGACCTTGCGCGCCGAGCGCCCGCGCAGGGCCGTCTCCAGGGCGTGCTGGTCGGCGTCGAAGCGCCCGTCCCCGGCCAGGACGGTCGCCATCTGCATCCGCCGGGCAACCCGTGCCATCGCGCGCTCCCATGAAGCCGCCCGCGGGCGGCGCCCCCGGCGGCGACCGGGGGGACGAGGGGTCAGGGTGAAGCCTACGAGGGTGTATTGGTTCTGTCAACGGCAGACTTGAAGTGATTTCGAGGAATCTGATCCGGCGCGCGGCGAGGCCGGCCCCGGCGACGCCCTCCTGCACTACAATCCCGCGCATGTCCTCGCCCGCCCGGGCCCCGAGGCGCGAGCGCGCCTCCCTGGTCCCCAACGCCAACAACCCGGCGCTGCTCCTGCGGCTCATCGGGCTGGTGGCGCGGGGGGTGCGGCGGCCGCGCGCCCTGGCCGAGGTGCTCGACGTCGAGGTCCGCACGGTCCACTACTACACCCAGGCCGGCGAGTGGCTCGGGCTCCTCGACACCCGCGAGGACATCCAGCTCACCCGGGCCGGGCTGGCGCTCGCGGTCGCCTCGCCGGCCGAGCGGCGGCGCCTCTACGCCGAGGCGGCCTGGCGCACCCCCTTCGTGCGGGCCCTCATGGAGGGGCGGCGCACCCTGCCCGACCGGGACGCCATCGCCGCCTTCATCCGGTCGCGCGAGCCGGACATGGCCGAGCGCACCGTGATGCGCCGGGCCGGGGCGGTGCGGGGGCTGCTGGAGCCGGCGCTGGCCCACCCGCCCGACCGCAAGCGCCCCCGCGGCGAGCAGCTCCTGCTGCCCTTCCTCGCCCAGGCCCCCGTGACCGCGCCCTCCGAGGTGCTCGCCGACATGGCCGCCCCGGTGGACCTGCGCGCCGGAACCGAGGACAACCCCGACATCTACGCGCGCCTGCTCCGCGTCCTGCTCGATCACGGCGAGCTGAGCACCAGCCAGCTCCGCGCGGTCCTCGACCGCATCGGCGCCCAGGACGCGCCGCTCGGCCCCTACGCCGACATGGCGGTGCGGCGGGGCGACGCCCGGCGGGACGGCGACCGCCTGGTGCTGACGGCCGGGGCGATCCAGCGCCGGGAGCTGGCCGGCGAGGGGCTCCTCGTCGCCCTGTCCGACCCGGACTACCGCGCCTGGCTCGGGATGCTGCGCGCCGCCGAGGCGGGCGAGGACGCCGACCCCGAGGCCCGGCGCGACCGCGACCGCCTGGCGGCCCGCTTCGCCCACTGGGACCGCCGCTACTTCGGCGAGCGCCTCCAGCCCGAGACGGTGAAGGCGCGCCTCGCCGCCGCCCTGCCCGGCCGCCACCTCGAAGGCGTGCCCCTCGCGGGGTGGGCGGGCCCCGAACCGCCCGCCGTCGAGGCCCCCTTCGTCGAGTGCCTCGACCGGGAGGGCCTTCCCGTCTGCCTTCCCGCCGCCCTCCTCGCCGCGGCCCCGGGGGTCTCGGCGGTGAACGCCACCCTGCGCCGCCTGCGGGGCAGCCCCGCCGGCGTCCACCTGCCCACCCCCGTCGACCGGCGCCTCCGGTGGCACGGCGGCCTGCTGCACCCGGGCGAGC
>WGAH01000068.1 GCA_015489145.1 Deltaproteobacteria bacterium | reverse complement strand
GCTCGCGAGGCCCTTCCCGGGAGGGGTGGGCGCGAGGATCCGGGGACGAGGCTCCTCTCCGGCGAGCCTATCGCCGCGGCGTCCCGCCCGCCGAATGAAGCCGGGGCGCGTGCGTCCACCCGGTGACCCGAACGACGGGGCCGGCCGCGGGGCCGGCGCCCCCCAGGAGGACGGCATGAGACCCGGAAACACCAGCAGGATCGCGGCGCTCCTCACCCTCGGCGCCCTGGCCGCCCCCGGCTGCGTGGTCTACGACACCAGCGGCGGGCCGCCCCCGACCACGGGCGGCGGCGCCACCGTCGAGACGAACGCCCCGCCCGTGATCGACTGGGCGAACGCCGGCTGCTACTGGGACAGCTACTACCGCGACGACATCTGGTACTTCGAGACCGACGTGGACGACCCGAACTCGCCCTACGACGTGGTCGCGGTCTACGCCGACGTCTACGACGCGCGTTCCGGGGCCTGGGTCGACTCCTTCGAGCTCTACCCCACCAGCGACCCGTACTACTGGTACAGCGATTGGCTCGGGTCGAGCACCTACCTGGCCTGCGGCTACCCCGACTACGTGGTCGACATCTGGGCCTACGACTCCTACGACGCCGAGGACGTGGTCTCGGTCTACCCGGTCATCGAATAGACCGACGGGAGCAGTCGCCGCGAGGGGGATGAAAGAGCGGGGGAACGCGCCGGGAGCGGGGACGGAGTAGGCTGGGCAGGCGACGCGCCGTCGCCCGTGCTGGAGGTCTCCGTGTCCCTGTCCCGCCTCGTCCCCCTCGCCGCCCTCCTCGCCGCGCCCCTGGCCGGCTGCGACGACGTCTCCCTCGACGACCTCGACGCCGGCGGCGCCACGGTCAGCTTCTCGGCCGAGGACGTGCAGCTCCTGCCGGCGGGCTTCCCGCTCTACCCCAAGGCCTTCTCGACGGAATCCCTCGACGGCCTGGTGGACGCCGCCGTCTCGGACTTCACCGTGCGGTCGGCCATCGAGTCGGTGGCCGGCGACATCTGCGAGAGCGTCTACGGGGTGACGGTGTGCCTCGACGACCTGCTCGGCAGCGCCGACTACTCGGCCATCGACGCCGCCGTGGCCGACCAGGTGCCCGAGGTGCGCGACTGGCTGGCCGGCAAGCTCGTCGGCCAGCTCGCCTTCTACGACACCGCCCCCCTCGGCACCGGCATCCACGAGCAGCTCGGCCGCATGTTCGCCGGCAAGGTCGAGTTCACCGAGGTGAAGCTCACGATGAAGGTCCGCAACGCCACCGACGCCGTGTGGGGGGTGCCGGTGCGGCTCAAGCTGTACGCCGGCGACGGGGCGACCATCCACGACAAGGGCGGGCTCGTCGTGGCGGCCAACGCCGACACCGGCGGCGGCGAGGTGGGCTCCGACTACACGGTGCTGCTGCGGCCCGGCGAGTCGGCGACCATCGAGACCGACAACCTCGCCGGCCTGGTCGACTCCCTCAACGCCTTCCGGGGCTTCGCGGTGGACTACGACGCCGACATCGAGGTCACCGACATCGACCCGCAGAGCTTCGCCGACTGGCTCGGGCGCTCCAAGACCGACGCCGACGGCAACGGGGTCGCCGACGAGCTGAAGGACTGGGCCCTCGTCCTCGACGACTTCCGCATCACGGTGAGCGGCCAGGGCGAGGTGGAGTTCCCCACCGACGTGCCGGCCTGGCTCGAGGACTACGTGGTCGCGGCGACCTCGCGCTGAGCCGGGCTCGTAGCGCGTCGAGGTCGCCCCTTGACGCGACAAGGTTTCGGGGTCAGGATGGGGCCGGAGGTGCGGGATGCGCGCGACCCCGAACCGCGACCTGAAGGTGGCTGGCGTTTCCGGCGTTTCGGCGAGGCGGGGCCTCGGCTTGCCCGGCGCCGCCGCGATCCTGGCGTCGGCCCTCGCCGCGAGGCCCGCGGGGGCGGGGCAACCGGCGGCCGCCGCCGAGACGGCCGAGCCGGACGCCGACGTCGTCGCCTCGGGCCTGGTGGCGGCGCCGCCGGAGGCGGTCTACGCCTGGCTGCTCGACCTGCGCCACCAGGCGGAGCTGTGGCCGGACTACTGCGCCCGCAACTGGGAGTTCGGCCTGGTGACGGAAGGGGTCGGGGCCTCGGCGGTGGTGACCTACACCGCCGGCGGCTGGCGGCGGCGGCTGGCGGCCACGCTGAGCAAGGCCGAGCCGAACCGGCGCATCACCGTCGACCACCCGGGCGACAAGGGCTTCGTGACCACCTGGACGATGGAGCCCGTCGAGGGCGGCACCCGCCTCGAGGTCCACACCTGGATCCAGCCGCCGCCCAGGCCCTTCCGCAAGCTCTACTTCAGCCACGTCCGGCCCGAGTGGCAGGGCTGCCACGCCCAGACCATCGGCCGCCTCGACGCCGAGCTGCGGGCGGCCGGGGCCGTCGCCGGCAAGGCCGCCGGGTCGGCCCCGGCGGAATCCGCGCCGGAGGCGGGGGGACTGGCGGCGGTCTCCCTGGAGGCGCCCGCCGTCGGCGAGGCGCGGCCCCCGGCCGCGGGGGCGGGAGCCGACGATCCCGGCTGGACCGCGCGCGTGGGAGAGGTGGCCGTCGAGGATGCGCCGGCGGTCGGCACCTCCGCCGCCCCCGCCAACGCGGCGCCGGGCGCGAGCGGCGTCGCGGAGGGGGGCGCTCCCTCGGGCGGGGCCGGAGTCCCGGAGGCCGCCGGCGACGAGGCTCCGGCCGCGTCGCCGCCGGCCTCCGCACCGCCCGCCGAGGGCCCTGCCGCCGAGACCGTCGTCGGCCAGGCGGCTCCCACCGCGGCGCCGCCCACTCCGGCGGCGCTGCCCGAGCCCGACCCGGAGCTCGGCGCGGCTCCGCGCATCCGTCCCGCCGGCCGCTGAACCTCCGGCGGCGCGGTCGGTCGTCCCAACCCGGGACAAGTTCCGGCGGGCAGGGGAAACACCCGGGTAGTAGGGTCGGGTTCGGAGGGAACCCGTCATGCGGTGGATGGCGCTGCTCGCCCTGCTCTCGGTTCGTTCCTGCGCGCTGCGGTCGCTGGGCCTGGGGGACCGCGACGGAGACGGCCACCGTTCCCTGGCCGCCGGCGGTTCCGACTGCGACGACCGGGACGCGACGATCTACCCCGGCGCCCCGGAGCTTTGCGGCGACGGCATCGACCACGACTGCGACGGCCACCGGAGCTGCCGCGACCCGGAGTGCGCGGGCACGGCGCGGTGCACCGAGGTGTGCGGCAACGGGGTGGACGACGACGAGGACGGCCTGGTCGACTGCGGCGACGGCGACTGCGCGGGCGCGGCGGCCTGCGACGAGGATTGCGGCAACGGGGTGGACGACGACGGCGACGGGCTGGTCGACTGCGACGACGGCGAGTGCGGCGGCGATCCGGCCTGTGGAGAGGACTGCGGCAACGGGGTGGACGACGACGGGGACGGGCTGGCGGACTGCGAGGACCCGGGTTGCTCGCGGGACGAGGCGTGCCCGGAGGACTGCACGAACGGGGAGGACGACGACGCGGACGGCCGGGTGGACTGCGCCGACAGCGAGTGCTGGTACGACGCCGCCTGCGACGAGGACTGCACGAACGGTGTGGACGACGACGCCGACGGCCGCGTCGACTGCGAGGACGGCGAGTGCTTCGGAAACGCCGCCTGCGTCGAGGACTGCGGCAACGGCGCCGATGACGACGCCGACGGGCTCGCGGACTGCGAGGACCCGGACTGCCAGGACGAATCCGCCTGTCGCGGGCGCTTCGAGGTGGTCGTGGGC
>WGAH01000067.1 GCA_015489145.1 Deltaproteobacteria bacterium | reverse complement strand
CCTCGCTGGCCGAGGCCCTCGGCGGGGGCCCGCTGCGGCCTCCCGAAGCCCACGAGCCGACCGCCCCGACGACGGTCGCGAAGCCCGAGGCCGACCCGACCCACGCCCCCACCGATCCCGGCGGGCCCGACGGCGGGCCGGAGACCGCCGGGCCGGAGGCCGCCGCCGAGCCGGAGGCCGCCGGCACCCCGCGCGACGACGCGCCGGCCGCCGACGAGCCCGCCGCCGGCGCCGCCGATGTCGCGGGCAAGGCCGCCGGCGAGAAGCCCGGCGCCTGGGGCCGGGTCATGGGCTGGTTCCGCAAGCTGTTCGGCGGAAGCTGACGGGGCGCGCGGTGCCCCTTCCCGACGCAGCCCTCGCCCACGTCGTCGTCGTGCTCGTGCGCCCGATCCAGTCGGGCAACGTCGGGGCGGCGGCCCGGGCCATCGCCAACCACGGCCTCGGCGGGCTGGTGCTGGTCGACCCGCCCGCCTTCGACCCGGACGAGGCCCGCTGGATGGCGCCGGGCACCGAGCACGTCGTCCACGCCGCGCGCATCGTCGCCACGGTCGAGGAGGCCGTCGCCGACCGGGCCCTGGTGATCGGCACCACCGCCCGCCCCCGGCGGTGGGACTGGCCGGTGTGGTCGCCGCCGGAGCTCGTCGCCGCCCTCGCCGAGCCGGGCTGGCGCGGCCGACCCACGGCGATCCTGTTCGGCCCCGAGGACGCCGGCCTGGCCAACGAGGACCTCCGCCACGCCACCGCCCTGCTGCGCCTGCCCACCACCCACCACAGCTCGATCAACCTCGCCCAGGCCGTCACGGTGACCGCCGCCTGGCTGGCCGGCGCCGCCGCCGAGCCGCCGCCCGCCGACCCCCGCGCCGCGCCGGCCCCGGTGCGCGACCAGGAGCGCCTGGTGGAGCAGGCCCTCGGCGTGCTGGACGGCGCGACCTACCTCGCCGGCCGCAACCCCGAGCAGGTGCGGGGCACCCTGTTCCGCCTGCTCAACCGCGCCCGCCCGAGCCACCGCGAGCTGGCGGCGCTCATGGGCATGGTCGGCAAGCTGCGCTGGGCCGTGGGCCAGCTCGCCGACCGCTGATCCTCACGGGGCCACGAGCACGCTGACCTGCGCCGTCCAGCCGTTGCCGCCGGCCTGGCCGAGCCAGCGGGCGCGCACCAGCTCGCCGGAGAAGTCCGGCAGGCCGGTGTCGCCGCCGGTATCCGCGCCGCCGGTGTCGGGCGGGGCCGGGCGGCGGGCCGCGGCGCCGGTGTCGCCGCCGTCCTCCTCGAGGATCGCGACCTCGGCGGCATCGTAGGTGGCGAGGCTGCGATCCGCCCCGTCGACCCGCCCGCTCCAGGCGGCCGTCCCCGCCACGGGCAGGTAGGGAAGCTCGTTGTCGAAGCCCACGCCCGCGGACAGCTCGGCGTCGGCGGGCAGGGTGACCCGGTGGTTCCGGCCATCGAGCTCCGTCCACTGGCTCGTGCCCTCGACCCGGTTGCGGCCCGGGGCGCAGTCGGCCTGCACGTCGAAGGCGAGCATCCCGAAGGGGTCGGCGGCGACGGTGCCGGTGTCGGCGGCCCGCGCGTCGAGCACCGTGGCCTCGAAGCCGAAGCCGCTCGTCGAGGGGGCGGTGGCGAAGCGCACCCGGGCGTCCTCGCGGTCGAACAAGGTGGCGCCGGACAGCTCGACGACCAGCGCGCCGCTGCCGGACACCTCCACCGCGTCCACCACGGGCTCGCCGAGGGCCGCGAGGAGCGCCGGGTGGATGGGCGGCAGGTCGCCGGCGGCGAGGTCGCGCCAGGCCGCGGCGTCGTCCTGCATGCACAGGCGGGCGGCGAGGCCCCCCATCACCAGGGTCGCCGTCACCGCCGGGCTGGCGACCCCGGCGGTCTGCTCGCCCCAGGCCTCGGTCACCGAGGTGAGGAGCTGCCCCGGCGGGTGGCAGCCGGCGGCGAGGGCGGCGGCGAGCAGGGCCGCGCCGCGGTCAGCGGGTCGAACGGACACGGAACCCCTCCTCGACGCCGGTGGGCGCCAGCTCCTCGACCTCCACCGAGGTCACCTCCGCGAGCGGCGGCCCCTCGCCGCACCAGGCCACCAGGGCGTCCACGGCGGCGTCCGGCCCCTCGGCCTCGGCCTCCACCGAGCCGTCCCGCCGGTTGCGGACCCAGCCGCGCAGGCCCAGCTCCTCGGCCTTGGCGCGGGTGCTGGCGCGGTACCACACCCCCTGCACCCGGCCGCGCACCCGCAGGCGCACCCGCTTCATCGCCCCTCCAGCATGGCGAGCAGCTCGGCCTCGCCGATGACCGGCACGCCGAGCTTGCGCGCCTTGTCGAGCTTGCTGCCCGGCGCGGCCCCGGCGACGACGAAGTCGGTCTTGCGGCTCACCGAGCCGGTGACCCGGCCGCCGGCGGCGACGATGCGCTTCTTCGCCTCGTCGCGGCTCATGCCCGACAGGGTGCCGGTCAGCACGAAGCTCTTGCCGGCCAGCGCGTCGGAGACGCCGGCGGTGGGCTCCACCTCGGCGAAGCGCACCCCCGCGGCCCGCAGGCGGGCGATCTCCTCGCGCACCTCGGGACGGGCGAAGAAGCCGGCCACCGCGTCGGCCACCTTGTCGGCCACGCCGTAGATCGCCCGCAGGGCCTCGCGGTCGGCGGCCATCAGCGCGTCGATGCTGCCGAAGGCCCGGGCGAGGTCCCGCGCCGTCGCCTCGCCGACCATCGGGATGCCCAGCGCCACCAGCACCCGGTCGAGGGGGCGGTCCTTGCTGCGCTCGATGGCGGCGAGGAGGTTGGCGGCGCTCTTGTCGCCCATGCGCTCGAGGCCGGCGAGGGTGGCGGCGTCGAGGTGGTAGAGGTCGCTCGGCCGCCGCACCAGGCCCCGGGCGACGAGCTGCGCGACGAGCTTGTCGCCCAGCCCCTCGATGTCCATCGCCGGCCGGGAGGCGAAGTGGAGGATGGCCCCCTCGACCTGGG
>WGAH01000066.1 GCA_015489145.1 Deltaproteobacteria bacterium | reverse complement strand
GCGGCCCCACCAGGCGCGCTGTCCCGGTTCCAGGGCGACGAGGCGCGACCAGCCGACCGGGCGGTCGAGCTGCCCGGTGACGGCGAAGGCCTCGCCGGGCGGGGGCTCGGGAACCGGCAGGCGGGCGACCACCTCGGCGAGGAGCGCGTCGAGGGGCACGGCGAGATCGGCCAGGTGCGCCCGCAGGTGCGCGCGCTCCCAGGAAAACCGCCGCCCGGCGAGGCCTTCGCCGTCACCGGGCAGCTCGACCGCCCGGTCGGCTGGTCGCGCCTCGTCGCCCTGGAACCGGGACAGCGCGCCTGGTGGGGCCGCCGACCGGGCCGCCGGGTCCCCTCCCACCTCGTCGCCGCCGAGCCGGTGCCGACCCCCGACTTCACCGCCTGGCTCCGCCGGGAGGCGAGCGGCGAGCTGCGGCTGATCACCCTCTACGCCGGCCGCCCGGCGCCCCGGGAGATCCACGACCCGGACATTCCCCTCGACGCCATCGACGACAGCATCGCCTTCTGGACCCGCCACGCCCTCGCCGCCGACCCCCCGCCCGAGCGGTGAGGGGCGGCCCGGCTACCGGGCGGCGTCGGCGGCGAGGAGGGCTCGCCAGGCGGCGAGGTCGGTGGCGGGCGGGCCGCAGGTGAAGTTCCGGCAGAGGTAGGCGGTGGGAAGCCCGTCCCGGGCGACCTTGCCCGCGACCAGCGGGACGGCATCGGCCAGCGCGGCGGCGCGGTCCTCCGGGAGGTCGAGGATCACCCGGTGGCGCGGGGCCGACCTCAGGGCGGCCTCGACGAAGGGCCGGCGGCTCGCGGGGGTGGGGCCGACGACGACGATCTCGGCGGCCCCGGCGCGGGCCCGGTCCAGGGCGAGGAGCGCCTCGGGCGCCGCCGCCGGGGCCCGGGCCAGCAGGCCGCCCACCGAGCGCAGGCCCGCCTCGGCCCGGCGCCGCCAGCGCTCGTCGCCGGTCAGCTCGGCGAGGCGCAGCTCGTCCTCGATCATCACCGCCGCCGGGAACGGCGTGGGGCCGCCCGGATCCGGCAGCGGGCGCGCCAGCACCACGGGGGCGTCGTCGGGGGTGCGGAACCAGCCGCCCTCGGGCCGGGCGTAGCGGCGCTCCACCGCCTCGGCCCGCTCCCGCGCCGCGTCGAGCCAGCGCCGGTCGGCGGTGGCCTCGAACAGGTCGAGGAGGCCGGCGGCGACGAAGGCCTGGTCTTCCAGCATCGCCGGGTGGGCCGCCCGGCCGGCCCGCCAGCTCCGGCGCAGGCGGGCCTCGCCGCCGTCGGCCGCCACCATGCGGTCCAGCACGAAGGCGGCGGCCCGCTCGGCCCGCTCGACGAGGGCGGGGTCGTCCAGCGCCCGTCCGGCGACGGCGAAGGCCGAGATCGCCAGGCCGTTCCAGGCGGCGATCACCTTGTCGTCCACGGCCGGGGGCGCACGGCGATCCCGCGCGGCCCGCATCGCCGACGCGGCCCGCGCCACCGCGGCTTCCACCGCCTCGGGCGCCAGGTCGAGCCGGCGGCCGAGCTCCTCGGGGCTGTGCCGGGCCGTCAGCACGCTGCGGCCGTCCACCTCGCCGTCCTCGTCCACGTCGTACCAGGCCAGGGCCACCGCGGCGTCGGCCCCCGCGGCGGCGCGCACCTCGGCCGGGGTCCAGGTGAAGTAGCGCCCCTCGGCGGGGGCTCCGTCCGGTCCCGGGCTGTCGGCGTCGGTGGCCGAGCGGAACCCCCCGGCCGGGTCCCCGAGCACGTCGTCGAGAAAGGCGAGCACCCCCTCGGCCACCTCCCGGTGGGCCCCGGGGCCGCCGGCGAGCCAGCTCTCGACGTAGATGCGCGCCAGGATGGCGTTGTCGTAGAGCATGCGCTCGAAGTGGGGCACGGTCCACGTCGGCTCGGTCGCGTAGCGGTGGAAGCCGCCGCCGAGCTGGTCGCGAATGCCGCCGGCGGCCATCGCGTCGAGGGTGGTCCGGGCCATGCCGCGCAGGTCCTCGGCCCCGGTGCGCCGGCTCTCGGCGAGCAGGTAGCGCAGCGGCAGGCTGCTCGGGAACTTGTGGCGCCCGCGCACGCCGCCGTGGAGCGGGTCGTAGCTCCGGCGAATCGCGGCGTCGGCCCGGTCGAGGGCATCCTCGCCGGGCAGGGCGCCCGCCAGGTCGGCGGCGAGGTCGGCCTTCACCCGCGCCGCGACGCGCGCCGCCGTCTCCCGCACGCCCTCCGGGTCCTCCGCCCAGGCGTCCGCGAGCTTCGCGAGGAGCGTGAGCAGCCCCACCCGCGCCCCGCGGTCGCCGTCCCGGGCGGGGATGAAGGTGTCGGCGTAGAAGGGCTCGCCGTCCGGCGTGAGCCACAGGGTCATCGGCCAGCCCCCGCCCCCGGTCGCCGCCCGCACGGCGGCCATGTACGCCGCGTCCACGTCGGGAAGCTCCTCGCGATCCACCTTGATCGCGACGTAGCGGGCGTTGATCAGGCGGGCGATCTCGAGGTCCTCGAAGGACTCCTCCGCCATGACGTGGCACCAGTGGCAGGTGGCGTAGCCCACGCTGAGGAACACCGGCCGGCCGAGCTCCCGGGCCAGCGCGAAGGCCGCCTCGCCCCACGGGCGCCAGTCCACCGGGTTGTGGGCGTGCTGGCGCAGGTAGGGGCTGCTCTCGAGGACGAGGCGGTTGGTGAAGCGCGGCCGCCCCTCGGCGTCGAGGTGCCGGGTGTGGAAGGGCGGGGCCTCGGCCGCCGCGGCCTCCGCCAGGGCCCGGGCCACCTCCGGGCGACGGGGCGGCGCGCCCGGCGGCGCGGGAGCGGTGGCGGCGCAGGCGATCCAGGCGGCGAGGAGCAGGGCGATCACGGGGGACACCTCGGGCGGGGACGCTTGCCGCTACCGGGATGCCGGGCGCGGGCAAGCGGTTCCGCGATTCCCGGCGGCGGGATCAGAACGGCGGCAGCAGGCGGGCCGCCTCGGCGAAGGCGCGGCGATCCAGCGCGTCGCGGACGAGGGCGTCCCGCTCCTCCCAGGTGGCGAGGGCGGTGTCGGCGCCGCCCGTCCACGCGGCCCAGGTGGCGGGCTCCCAGTCGCCGGGCTGCAGCGCTTCGAGGCGGGCGGCGTGGCGGTCGAGGGCGTCGCGGACGGCGGCGAGACGCTCGGCGGTCTCCGGCGCACCGGGGGCGCGGCGGAGGGCGCGGCAGCCCGCCTGGGCGGCCTCGAGGTGGCGGTGGATCGCCTGGAAGGCCGCGGCGGCCTCGTCCCAGGCCTCGGCGGTGTCGGCGAGGAGCGCCCGCGCCCGGCGGTCGAGGGCGGCGTAGTAGGGGCTGCTGTTCGGAGGCGGCACCGGGGCCTCCGCGCCGAGGTGGGCGTCGAGGAGCCAGCGGAAGAAGCGGTGGGTGGCGGTGGGGACCTGGGCGAGGTGTTCCTCGCGAATGCGCCGGGCCTCCTCGCGAAGGGCCCGGGCCTCGGGACCGCCGGCGTCCGCCGCGCCGAGGAGCGCGTTGACCTGCCGCGCCCGGGCGCGCTCGTCGTCGTCGAGCACCGAGGCGAAGTAGTCGGCCACGGCGCCGTGGAGGCGGGCGGCGATCCGGTGGGCGCCGGCCCAGGACAGGGCCTCGGACAGGGCGCCCACCCCGTGCATCGCCGTCCGCAGGCCCTCGTCGGGCAGGCGACCGCGCACGGCGTCGATGGCGCGAACCAGCCCCTCGGGGTCGTCGGGGACGGGAAGCCCGGCCGTCTCGGCCACCCGCCGCGCCGCCGGCAGCACGACCTCGATGGCCGCGCCGATGGCCCCCGCCTCGGTGAGCACCCGGCACAGCACCAGCCGTGCCTCGTCGGCCCAGTCGGCATCGGGCTTGCCGGCGTCGGCGATCACGGATCGCAGGGTCGTCGCCGCGCCGACGAGGTCGCGGGCGTCGCGCCAGGTGTCGGCGGCCTCCACCACCCGGATGCCCGCCCGGGCCGCCGCGGCGTCGGTGTCCCGGGCCAGGTCGCGCCAGGTCCGCCAGTCGTCCCGCACGGCGTCCTGCTCGATGCGGGCCATCCAGGCGAACAGGCGGGCGCGGTGGGCCGGCGACCAGTGGGAGTGCGCCGCCGGCCGGTCGCGCAGCTCGGCGGCGGCGTGGCGGAGGGGAGCGCGCCAGCGCAGCCCCCGGAAGGCGACGGGGAGGATCGTCGACCGGAGCAGGTGGCGCAGGGCGTACAGCCCCGCCCAGGTGTCGTGGCGGAACACGAAGGTGCCGTCGTCCAGCGGTTGCACGAACACCGAGGCCCGGGCGCCGGGCGTGCTCAGGACGAAGGGCCGGGCCAGCGAGGTCCAGTCCGAGCCCTTGGCGGCGAGCTCGGCGAGCTCCCCCTCCTGGAGGAGCGGGTTCTCGTTCTGCTCGACGATCGCCACCCACTCGTGCAGGGGCTCCGCCGAGCGCGCGCCCCGGTCGGCGAGGTGTAGGGCGAGGCGGGCGAGGGCGAGGGAGGCGGTGCCGGCCTCCGGGGCGACGACGGCGGCGTGCTCCCGGGGAACCCCGCGCGCCGCGAGCATGTCGGCCGTCACCCGCGGGCGGGCGCGAAACACCGGCACGTCGTCGAGGTAGGCGCCGATGCGCCGGCAGGCGTCCGTCGCGTCCCGGGCGATCCAGACCCGCCGCACGTCCTCCCGCAGGCAGTCCATGATCGCCTCGGTCAGCGCCCGGGCGCGCTGGGCCGGCAGCTCGTCGAGGCCGTCGAGGATCACGACGGCGCCGGGGGTGTGCCGGAGGGCATCCAGCGCCGGCCCGCCGCCGAGCTGTTCCGCCGCCCAGCCGGGCACGGCCTCCGGTTCGGGCGGGCAGCGCCCGAGGTCGAGGAGGCCGACCTGGGGGTGGCGCCGGTACAGGTCGAGGGCGGAGACCGTCTTGCCCGCGCCGCCGGGACCGACGGCGATGACCTCCAGCTCGGCGGCGTCCCGGTCGGCCAGCCAGTCCTCGAGGTCCCGGCCGTCGGCGTCGACGAAGCGGGTGAGGGCGAGGGCGGCCCCGTCGAGGAAGGCGGCGGCCTTCGTGCGCCGGAGCACGCGCCTGCCGCTGCTGAGGCGATCCACCGGCGTGCGAAGGCGGGCGAAGCGCAGCCGCCGGCTCAGCGCCTTCGAGACGGCGGCGAAGTCGTGAAACTCGGCGGCTTCGGGCGCCGGGCGGTCACCCTTGGCCACCCACAGCTCGAGCCGGTCGCCGTCGCGGTGCCAGCTCCGCCAGGCCGCCACCGCCCGGGCCTTGGCCGCCCAGCCGCCGACGGGCTCCAGGCCTCCGCCGTCCGCCACCCGGGCCGACAGCACGAGGAAGCCGGCGTCGAGGGCGTGGCGGGCCAGCTCGGCGGCGACCCGGGCCGCCAGCTCCCAGCTTCGGCCCTCGATGCGCGCCGGGTCGGCGCCGGGTCCGAGGAGGCGAAGCCCGCCGGCTCCTCCCGGGAGCCGGAGCGCGCCTTCCCCGTCCCAGGCGGCGAGTTCCAGCGCCGGGCGGGTGGTGGGAAAGCGCACGCGGCGCTCCCGGGGGTGCGCGCGGCGGCGTTCGTCGAGCCAGCCGGCCCAGCCGGCGAGCAGGGCGCGGGTGGCGGCGGGCATGCCGTCCAGCTCGGCGGGCAGCTCCAGGGCGGGGGCGCCCGGCGG
This sequence comes from Deltaproteobacteria bacterium, assembly GCA_015489145.1. Lineage (GTDB taxonomy): Bacteria > Myxococcota_A > UBA796 > UBA796 > UBA2385 > S143-5. The sequence goes on along the minus strand of WGAH01000066.1, from coordinate 3,728 downwards.
GTGGCGCAGCAGGTTGCGCAGCGGCGCGGCCAGCCCCGCGGGGCGGAACCACGTCGGCCGGTGGACCTGGTGGAGCGGCCCGAGCAGGCGCTCCCAGGCGGCGCGCGGGTCGCGGCGGTCGAGGGCGGCCTCGAAGGCGTCGGCGAGGGAATCGGCGAGGGCGGCGGCGATCACCTGGGTGAGCGCGTCCTTCTCGTGCAGGACCAGCGCCGCGAGGACCTCGGGCGTCGGGTCCTCGGCGGGGAGGCGCTCGAAGGGCCGGTCCAGCCAGCGCCGGATGCGGGCGCCCAGGGGCGCGGCCATCACCGCACCCGCAGGCGCAGGCGCCAGTCGCCCTTGCGGGCCGGGACCAGGGTGCGGAGGTCGACCGCGCCGGCGGGCAGCAGGCGCGCCATGTCGGCGAGGACGCCGACGGCCTCCAGCGCCACCAGGCCCGAGTCGTCGACGGTGCCGCGGGCCACGACCTGCTCGCCGGCGGCGAGGTGCAGGGTGGCGGTGCGCCCGGCCCAGGTCTCGGCGCCCGGCGCCGGACCGATGTCGAGGGTGAGCTTCCGGTCGCCGCCGAGGAGGGGCTCGCCCTCCACCGGGTCGAGGTCGCAGGCGTAGACCGCCTCGCCGGCGAACTCGACGACCAGGGGGATGCCGCTGTCGGCGGCGGCGAGGACCCGCGCCTCGCGGGCGACCTGGCCGAGGGCGCGGGCGAGGCGCCAGCGGTGGAGGCGCACCGGCTCCTCGGCGAGGAGATCCGCGGTGTCGACGAGGTGGGGCTCGTCCCGGAGCAGGGCGGCGACGGGCTCCACGACGGTCGGGTCGGCGGCCTCCACCCGCTCGCACAGGCGCGTGGTCATCGCCTCGGGCAGCGCCCCGAGGGCCCAGGCGCGGGCCAGCTCGGCGTCGAGGGGCTCGTGGGCGGCGACCTGCGCGGCGTGGTCGGCGTCGGCCTGGCGCACCGCGTCGCGCATCGCCGCGTACTCGGGCTCGTGCTCGGCGATCCAGCGGAACAGCGGCGCCAGCTCCGGGTCGTGGTTGCCCTCGACCTCCTGCACGGCGACGTGGTAGAGCAGGTCGGCCCGGGCCTCGGGCGGAATCGCCGGGGTGGGGCCGTGGAGGATCGCCCGGGCGACGCGCGCGGCGTCGGCCGCTTCGGGGTCGTCCGCCGCGGCGGCCAGCGCCTCGGCCAGGCGCCGCTCGGTGTCGGCGTCGGGGTCGAGGGCGTGGGCCTCGATGGCCTCGATGAGCTGCTCGCGGGGGTCCATGTCACTCCTCCTGGGCCGCGTGGGCCCGGGCGATGATGGCGAGTTTGCCCTGCTTGCGGGCGGTCTCGGCCGCCTTCCTGGGGATGGTCCGGTAGGTGGTCACCGACCAGAAGCCGGGCCGCTCGCCCTCGTGGCGGGCGAGGACGACGCGGGTGCACGTCTCGTCGAAGACGACGTAGCGCGGCTCCCCCTTGTCGTGGCTCCAGTCGCGGCGGGCCATGCCGGCGGTGTCGGCGTCGGGGTCGGAAATCCAGCGCAGGGCCTCGCGGGTGGCCCGGTCGAGGGGCCGCCAGCCCTTCTCCCAGATCACCGCCGCGCAGCGGGCCTCGTCCTCGGGGTTGCAGCCCTTGCAGGCCGGCGGTCGCCCCTTGCGCGCCCACTTGTGAACCTTGCAGCCGGTCTGCTCGTGAATCGCCCGGAGCGCCCTGGGGGCGTCCTCCGGGTCGGCGGGCCAGTCCTCGGCGGGACGGTTCGGGGATGCGAGGCGCCGGGCGTGCAGCGCGTGCTTGATCGCGTGCCAGTTGGCGTTGCCCCGGCTGTTCCAGCCGCGGTAGACCCCGGGGAGCCGGTCGCCGGGGCCGAGCGGCAGCATCACGTCCTGGCGCGGGTTGAGGGTGACCCGGCCGGGCTCGTCGGGCAGGGGCTCGACCTCGAAGGGCTGGGGCAGCTTCTGGAGGAGGGTGAGCCAGGCCGCCCTGGAAAACCCGCGATCCCCGTCGACGTCCCTCGCCAGGAGCAGCCACTCGCGGCCGTTCTCGTCGACCACCCGGGCGCGGTGGGCCTCGGGATCGACGCGGTGCAGGCGGACCTTCATCGCCCACCTCCCCGCTCGGCCTCGCAGTCCTCGACGCAGGCCTTGATGCGGACGTCGACGCGCCGGGCGAGCTTGTGGATCGAGGCGGCCGACAGCCCCGTCTCCCGGGCGAGCTCCTCGGGATCGCGCAGCTTCTCGACGTGGGTGCAGAACCAGATCCAGGCGTGCAGCCCGTTGCGGCGCATCGCCGCGTCGAGGCAGCGCCGGGGGCAGTCCATCTCGGCGGCGAAGGGCGGCGGGGGCGGCGGCTCGCGCACCTCGTCGAGTTCCTCGACCAGCCGCGGCTCGAACTCGCGGCGCGTCTTTCGCCGCCGGGCGTGGTCCCGGGCCTGGTTGGCGAGGGCCCGGCGCAGGTAGGCCCGCGGCGCCGCCGGAGACCCGTCGAGCGTGGGCCGCCCCTCGGCGTCGAGCTTCCAGGTGTGGCGCATCGCCACGAAGGCCGGGCGCTCCCAGACCTCCATGAGCAGGTCGTGGGCGCCGATGCTCCGGGCCAGCTCCCGGAACCGCGACGTGGCCGCGAAGTTCCGGGCGACCTCCTGCGCCCACTTGAAGAAGGCCGCGTCGTGCTCGGGAAACCCGCTTCCCTCGGTCATGGTCCACCTCGCCCCCCGCCGGTTCGGGCGGGCGGACGAGGCTACCACGGACCCGGGAGCGCCGGAGGCTGGAGCTCGGGGGGCTGGGATGTCGTCCTCTCACGCCCGGTAGACGCACTGCCGCGTGGGGACCGGACAACCGGAACGCGAGCGGGAGGCGCGGCGGCTGACCGCCGGCCCCGGAGCGCCGTGGGGAGCGCCGGTCGGAAAGAGAACCGGGGGGAATGGAATCCTTCGCGGGAGAAGGCCCCCGAATGGAATCCTCCTCGCCGCACGCGCTACGGGCAAACGCCGGGAATCAAGCAGACCGCCGCCCCGCCCCTTCCATCGGGGCGGGTTCTCTTCGCGGATCGTTCCATCGGGGCGGGTTCTCCCGCCCCTTGGCACGAGCGGAGCTCCAGGGCTCAGACCGGCGGGTCGGGGAGGGCGAGGCCGGCGAAGGCGGCGGCTTCCTGGGTGTGGCCGATCCCCCGGGCGAGCAGGTTGTCGAGTCCTTTCGCGGAGGGCTTCGAGGTGGAGGTCCAGGCGTGGTCGAGGGTGTTGCGGTCGTTCTGGACCGCGTTGCACAGCTTTGCGAGCTCGTCGAACCCGGCCGCGTCGTCCCAGGCGTTCCGGAGCACCTCGACGCGAGACCGCAATTCCTCCGGGCGCACCGCTGCCAGCGACGCGCGGCCCAGGGTGGCGACCGCACCGAAGAGGGCATCGGAGGCCTTGCGGCCCTTCGAGCGCAGGTCGTCGTCCGGGTACCGCCGCAGGAGCAGCGTCGTCAGGCTCTCGCGCAGCAGGGTTCCGCCCTGCATGGCGAGACCGTGCTCGTAGGCGAAGCGGGCGGCGAGGATGCCGAAGTGGTCCTCGGGGGCGTCGGTTCCCGCGTCCAGGCCCGCGGCGAGGTCGCGCAGCCGGACAAGCACGGAGGCGAGGGGGGTGAGCGCGCCGAGCACCGGGGCGAGGGCGGGGTCGGCGGCGTGGGCGTTCCGAAGGGAGTCGAGCCCCGCGATGGCGCCCTCGACGCGCTCCCGGAGGTTTCGCACCGCGCCGCGCAGGGCCGGGAGCTGGCTGCCGACG
>WGAH01000065.1 GCA_015489145.1 Deltaproteobacteria bacterium | reverse complement strand
GAGGGCCTGGCGGCGGGCTTCCTCGAGGGCCTGGCGGCGGGCTTCCTCGAGGGCCTGGCGGCGGGCTTCCTCGAGCTCCTGGCGGCGGGCTTCCTCGAACTCCTGGCGGACCTTCTGCTCGACCTCCCGCCGCACCTCCTGTTCGACCTTCTCCCGGACGTGCTGGTTGGCCAGCTCCTCGAACCACTGGAAGATGACCGATTGCTTGGGATCGAAGTCCGAGCTCATCGCGGCCTCCAGAATGGTGTGCTCCAGGCCTCCGCCGGCGCGCAGGGCGGTTCCCCCCAGGAGTATAGCCGTGAGCGCCTCCAGCCTTTCGCCCTCCGCCACCCCCTCGCGCAGGGTGGCGAGGGCGCGGCGGAGGTCCGCGGCGCGCAGCCCTCGACCGAAGGGCGTGAGCGCCGCGAGCAGGGCGTCGCCGGCCAGCTCCGAGGCGGGCAGGCGGTAGAGGTGCACCACGTCGAAGTCGAAGGCGAGGCCGTGGTCCCAGCGTAGCGACCCGGTGACCCGCCGCGTGGGAGGCTCGAGCAGGACGACGACCGAGCGAAGTCGCCGCACCGGCCGCACCGCGCTGCCCCCGGCGGCGCGGCTCGTGCGGAGGAGCACGTTGTAGACCAGCATGCGCCAGGGCAGCTCGGCGCCCGGCGCCGTCTCGAACTCGACGTGCAGGGCGAGGGGCCCGGCTTCGTCTTCCACCCGCAGCACGGCGTCCGCCACCCGGTTGGGCGGCGAGACGCGGGCGTGGGCCCGCACTCCGACGATGCGCCCGGCGACGCCGGCGAGACGGGCGATCGACTCGGGGCTCGACTCGACGAGGTTGAACAGCAGCCGGTCGCGAATGTCGCGTGGGGGTTCCACGGGGCCTCCTGCCGCCCGGAGCCGGGAGATGGGCGCGCCCGCCCGCTGGCGCCGGGGCGGCGCCGGGTCTGCGGGTCGATGGGGTTGGAGCGGGCGGGCGCGCGAAGGGATCAGGCCTCGGCGGGCTCGCCGGCGGGCGGCTCGGCGAGGAGGGCGCGCAGGCGGTCGAGGGCCTCGGGGTGCTCGACCAGCCAGGCGCGGCTCGCCTCGCGGCCCTGCCCGATCGTCTGGTCGCCGAGGGCGTACCAGGAGCCGCTGCGGCTGATGAGGCCGCGGTCGAGGGCCAGGTCGAACAGCTCGCCCACCGTGTGGATGCCCCGGCCGAACACGATCTCGAACTCGACCTGGCGGAAGGGCGGGGCGAGCTTGTTCTTGACCACGCGCACCCGGGTGCGGGCCGCCGTCGCCTGGCCGCCGTCGTTGATCGTGCCGATGCGGCGCACGTCGAGGCGCAGGCTGGCGTAGAACTTCAGCGCGTTCCCGCCGGTGGTGACCTCGCCGGAACCGAAGGTGACGCCGATCTTCTGGCGGAGCTGGTTGATGAAGATCACGGTGGTGTCGTGGCGGTTGGCGAGGCCGGTGATCTTGCGGAGGGCCTTGCTCATCAGCCGGGCCTGCAGGCCGACCTGCTGGTCGCCCATCTCGCCCTCGAGCTCGGCGAGCGGCACGAGCGCCGCCACGCTGTCGAGGACGACGAGGCGCACGCCGCCGCTGGCGACGAGGCTCTCGCAGATGTCGAGGGCCTGCTCGCCGTGGTCGGGCTGGCTGACGAGCAGCTCGTCGAGGCGCACGCCGAGGGCCGCGGCGTAGGTCGGGTCGAGGGCGTGCTCCACGTCGATGAAGGCCGCCTGGCCGCCCGCCCGCTGGCAGTGGGCGATGGCGTGGAGGGCCAGGGTGGTCTTGCCGCTGGACTCGGGGCCGTAGATCTCGACCACGCGGCCGAGGGGGTAGCCGCCGATGCCGGTGGCGCGGTCGAGGAGGATCGAGCCGGTGGGGATGCTGCGGACGCCCTGGCGGGCCTCGTCGCCGAGGCGCATGACGGCGCCGAGGCCGTAGCGCTTCTCGATGCGCTGGATCGCGCGGGCGACGGCGGCCTCGTCGACGTCGAGGCGGAGGGTGGACTCGGGGGTTTCGGGGGTCGGGTTCATCGTTCGCTCCGGGTG
>WGAH01000064.1 GCA_015489145.1 Deltaproteobacteria bacterium | reverse complement strand
GGCTCGGGCCAGGCCGGCGGCGCGCTGGCCTTCGAGGCCGAGGCGACGGTGACGGTGCTGCCGGCGGGCCCGGAGTCGAAGCGGTGGGAGGTCCCCGAGGTTCCGGGCAGGGCCTGGGCGCTGTCCGGGAGGGCGAGGGCGCTGGCGAGCCCCCCGGAGACGTGGCAGCTCTGGCAGACGTTGGCGTTGTCGGCGTCGATGTTGAGCGCCATGCCCATGCCGCCGTGGCCGTCGTGGCAGTCGGTGCAGTTCACGCCGTTCGCGTCGTCGTGGGGCGGGTCGGAGGCGCGCGCCGCCGGCAGCAGCGCCGCGAGGAGGAGCAGCAGCGAGGTCACGCGGCCCTCCCGCGCCGGTGGCGACGCCGGCCCAGGCCGAGGGGGAGGAGCAGGACCGCCGCGGCGCCGCCGCAACCCCCGCCGGTGGCCCGGGCCGCGCCGCCCGCCGCCGGCGGGGTCCCGGTGTCGCGGGCCTCCAGCTTCGGGCTTCCCAGCGACCACCGCCGACCTTCCACCGCCGCGAGCCCCGGCGCGTCGAGGCCCGCCGGCAGCACCGTCACCGTCGCCTCGGCCTCGAAGGCCAGCGCGCCGCCGGCCTGGCCCGAGCCCTCGGCGGGCACCGCCGTCCCGGTCACGGTCACCGGAACCGCCCGGGTCACCGCCCCGGCGCCGAGCCCCGGCACCGCGTCCCGGTCCACCTCGACGAGCAGGTCGCGCACGCCGTCGCCGTCGGCGTCCCCGACAAGCGTCCCGGCGGAGGCCCCCGCCACCGCCACCGCGTCCAGGTCCACCGCCCGGTAGCCCGGCACCGCCAGCACGAGCCGAAGGGTCGCATCCTCCGGGGCCAGGGGCGCCAGCGCCGCCGCCGCGGCCGGCGCTTGCGTCTCCGGGTCGTCGAAGTCGTCCACCCCGAACATCTCCAGGCGGGCGTTGTTGGCCGAGGCGACGAGCAGCCGCCCCCAGCCGTCGAGGAGCAGGTCGGTGGGGGTGCGGAGCTGCCCGGGGCCGCCGCCGCGCTCGCCCACCGTCCCGAGCACGGCGCCGTCCGCGTCGAAGACCACGACGGCGCCGTTGCGGGCGTCGGCCACCCACACGCGCCCCTCGCCGTCCCGCCACACGCCCTGGGGCGCGTACAGCTCCCCGGCGTCCGTGCCGTGCTCGCCCATCTCCTGGAGGGCCCGCCCCTCGGAATCGAAGACGCGCACGACGTCGGCGACGGAGTCCGCCACCACGATGCCGTCCCCGTCGAGAAAGACGCCCGACGGCCCGTCCAGGGCCGCGCCGCCCCCCGCGGTGCCGTCGATGCGCGCCAGCACGGTCCCGTCGAGGTCGAGCAGGGTGACCGTCCCCGCCGTGGCGTCGGCCACCGCCACCCGGCCGGCGTGGACCGCGAGGTCGGCCGGCGTGCCGAAGGCGCCCAGCTCGCGCAGGAAGGTGCCGTCGGCCTCCCAGAGCCCCACGATCCCCGTCTCGTCGTCGGCCGCCACCAGCCGCCCGTCGTCGGTCCAGGCCACGGCGACCGGCCGTCCGCCGAGGTCCAGCCGGCCGGCGAGCCCCCCGTCGGGGGACCGCAGCACCACCGCCCCCGCCGCCGGATCGGCGATGGCGACCACCCCGTCGGCGCGCTCGGCGAGGCGCACCGGCTCGGCGAGGTCGGCCCGCCAGGCCCGCAGCGGGGTGACGACCGGCGCGGCGGCGCGGGCGGCGAGGGCGGCGAGCAGGAACACGGTGGCCGTCATGGGGGCTCCCCTCGGGTCATCGGACGGCCCGGCTCGACCTGAAAGCCCACGACGACGGCGTCCTGCGCCCCGTCAGGACCGGAGGGGCCGCGCGCCGGGCCCCCGGTGCAACGCCTCGCCGGCCCGCTGGCTCCTTCCCGGTGCACACCGGCGGCGCGCCCCGACGCGCCGCGCCACCCGCCCCTCCGGGGCAAGGAGTTCCCCATGCCGATGCTGGCCACCGACCTCACCCAGATCGAGAGCGACGCCGAGTTCGAGAAGCTCCTCGCCGAGAACCCCAACGTCATGCTGTGCTGCGGCCGCAACGGGCCGATGTGCCTGCCGGTCTACGACGTGATGGAGACGCTGCAGAAGGACCCGAAGTACGCCCACGTCGCCTTCCGGGCCATGCCCTTCGACCACCCGGTCGCCCGCCACGTCCGCTCGCTGCCCCACACCCGCAACTTCATGGGCCTGCCGTTCACGATCTACTACAAGAACGGCGAGGTGGTCGCCGCGACGAGCAGCATCCAGAACAAGGCCCAGATCACCGCCATCCTCGACGAGCACTTCTCGGCCTGAGCCCCCGGGAGGCCCCATGAGCGCGCGAGAACACTACGGCGCCGTGGTGCTCGGCGCCGGCCCGGCCGGGCTGACGGCCGGCATCTACCTGGCGCGGGCGCGCGTCCGCACCCTCATCGTCGACGAGGGCGTCCCGGGCGGGCAGCTCGTGCTCACCCACGCCGTCGCCAACTACCCGGGGGTGATGGAGACGCCCGGCGCCATGCTCGCGCGCACGATGCGCAAGCAGGCCGAGTCCTTCGGCTGCGAGGTGCGGGGGCAGACCGGGGCGCGCATCCTCGACCTCGCCGGGCGGCCCAAGCGCCTCGACGTGGAGGGCCTCGGCGAGGTGACCGCCGACGCGGTGATCCTCGCCACCGGCGGCAAGCCGCGCGCCCTGGGCATCCCCAACGAGGACCGCTTCAAGGGCCGGGGGGTGTCCTACTGCGCCACCTGCGACGGCGACTTCTTCACCGGCATGGAGATCGTCGCCATCGGCGGCGGCAACTCGGCGCTCGAAGAAGCGGTCGGGCTGGCGAAGTTCGGCAGCAAGGTCACGATCATCCACGAGTTCGACCACTTCCAGGCCCAGCCCTGGGCGGTGCGGCAGGCCGAGGAGCACCCGAAGGTCCACTTCCTGATGAACCAGGAGGTGCTCGAGTTCGTCGGGGACGAGGTTCTCGAGGGGGTTCGCGTCCGCGACAAGGCCACCGGCGAGGTCCGCACGGTGCCGGCGCGCGGCGCCTTCGTGTTCATCGGCTACGAGCCCGCCACCGCCGACCTGCGCGGGGTCGTCGAGCTGGACGAGCGCGGGCGGATCCTCACCGACGAGCGCCTCGCCACCAACGTGCCCGGGGTCTTCGCCGCCGGCGACGCCCGGGCGCGGCCCTACCGGCAGATCGCCACCGCCGTCGGCGACGGCGCCACCGCCGCCCTCGCGGCCATCGACTGGCTGAGCGCGCGGAGCTGAGGCGGCGGGCTCAGGCCCGGCGGGCGGCGACCTTGTAGCGCCAGTGCGCCGCCGGGCCGGACTCGGCGGCGGCGTGCATGGCGGCCGTGCGGATCTGCACCTCGACCGGGTCGCCGGCCTCCCCGGCGCGGACCACCGCGTGCAGGGAGCGGTAGCCGTTGGGCTTGGGCGCCGCGACGTAGTCGTCGAGGGCGCCGGGCACGGCGGGCCAGCGGGCGAGCACCGCGTCGAGGAGCCCGTAGATCGCCGGCTCGCCGAGGGCGTCCGCCACCACGAGGCGGGTGGCGACGAGGTCGTCGATGCCGTCGAGCCCCACGCCCTTGCGGGCCATCTTCTCGTGCAGGCCGTAGCGCGACTTCACCCGGCCGCTCACCGCCACGCCCGCCTCGGCGAAGCCGGCGGCGACCTCGCCGAGGTCCGCCAGCATCCGGTCGAGGAGCGCCGGGGCGCGGCGCACCCGCGGGTGGGCGTCGAGCGCCGCCCAGGCCGCCGGGTCGAGGGCGCGGAAGCTCGCCTCCTCCAGCTCGGCGCGGGCCTCGCCGCAGCCGAGGCTGTCGGCGATGGGCACCACCAGGTCCAGCGTCTCCCGGGCGAGCTCCCAGGCCTGGCCGGCCGGGGCGGAGAGGAGCAGCTCGGCGCGGGCGGCCAGGGCCGGCCCGAGCTCGGCCGGGTCGTCGCGCAGCTCGGCCGAGAGGCGCTCCAGGGCGCCGGGGCCGGACAGGGCGCGGGCCTCCTCGGGCCGCATCGCGGACCCGCCGAGCAGCGCGGTGAGGAAGGCGGATCGCAGCGGCGTCATGGGGGCTCCCGGTCCGGGCCGTCCGATCTCGTTCCCCCGAGCGCCCCGTCAAGGGAGGCGCGAATCAGGGCGTGGCGCCGCCGCGTTCCAGGCAGGCCGTCCAGCGCCGCCGGACCCGCTCGGCGAAGGTTCGCGTCGTCCAGCCCCCCTTGAGCTTGGGGCTGTCGAGGGCCACGTCCGGGACGCGGGCGTAGGGCGGGGCCTCGCCGAAGCGCGCGGCGTAGTCGGCGCGAAGGCGGGACCACAGCTCCGTGTCCTCGAAGGCGCGCTCCTTTTCGCGGCGCAGGTCGCGGCGCAGCCGGGACTCCGGGAGGTCGGGGGCGGCGGCGGCCCGCCAGGCGAGCAGGGCGGCGACCGTCTCGCCGTCGCGCCCCGCCGGCCGACCGTCGGCCCGCCAGGCGAGCAGGTCGCCGTCGAGGGTGAGCTTCCGGCCGGTGAGCCGGCCCAGCGCCTCCTGGAAGGCCGCGTTGCGGCTGGCGTAGAACCCGGCGTTGTAGTCGGCGAAGCGGTAGATCGGGTCGTCGTAGTCCGCCTCGTGGGCGAACAGCCGCAGGGTGCCGTAGCGCACGCCGCCGGCCACCGTGTAGAGCAGGTCGCGCACCTGCTCCCGGTCGAGGCCGCGGCTGACGGGGTGCTCCTGCGCCCAGCGCACCGACACCTGCATGGGCCCGGCGGTCCGCACCGGGTTGAGGCGCTCCGCCAGGCGCGGCATCACGAAGCGCGTGACCGCCGCCAGCCGCGGGTGGGCCTCGGCGTGAAAGGCCACGATGTCGCGAAACAGGAGGTCGAGGTCGCGCTCGGTGCGGACGCCGGCGAGGCGCTCGCGAAAGGTGGGGCCGCCCTCGGGCCCGGCGTCGAGCACCAGGGCCTCGGTGCGGTCGGCCAGCGCGCCGAGGCGGTCGGCCAGCTCGGCGTGCAGCTCCTCGGCCGCCATGCGCCCGAGGCCGGGCACGGCCGGGTCGGCGGCGTAGCCGGACTCCTGCTCGACGATGGCGAGGACGGCGCAGACGTGCTCGGGATCCCGCGGCTGCCGGGCGAGGTCCAGGGCGTCGTGCACGGCGCGGGCCCATTCCTCGGGGGCCTTCGCGTCCGGGCGCACGAAGCGGGCGATGGCCTCGACGCCCAGGCCCCCTGGGGGCCGCGAGGGGCAGCCGACCAGCCAGGCCGCGGCCAGGGCGGCGAGGAGCGCGAGCCACCGGCCCGGCCGGGGCGGCGGCATGTCCGGGTTCGCGCGCACGCCGGGCAGGCTATCCCCGGCGGCGGGCCTTCGCCGCGGGTTCCGGCTGCGGGCGCTCGAAGACCCAGCGGTCGCCCTCGCTCAGGTCGGCCCGCCAGCGGTAGCCGCCCCAGTCGAAGGCGCGGAGGCCGTCGGGGTCGTCGAGGCGCTCCCGCACGATCCAGCGGGCCATCGCCCCCCGCGCCCGCTTGGCGTAGAGGAAGACCGTGCGGGTGCGGCCGTCGCGGGTGTCGCGAAAGACCGGCTCGATCACCCGGGCGCCCGCCGGCAGGCCGCCGCGCTTCACCGGCTTGAAGTACTCGGCGCTCGCGAGGTTGACGAGCACCCCGCCGGTGGCCTCCAGCCGCCGGGCCAGCTCGGCCGCCACCGGCTCGGCCCAGAACGAGGCGAGGTCCGGCCCGCGCTCGGTGGCGAGGCGCGCGCCCATCTCCAGGCGGTAGGGCTCGATGCGGTCGAGGGGCCGCAGCAGGCCGTAGAGCCCCGACAGGATGCCGAGGTGGTCCTGCGCCCAGGCGAGGTCGCCCGGGTCGAGGGAGTCGGCGTCGAGGCCGTCGTAGACGTCGCCCCGAAAGGCGAACAGCGCCGGCCGGGCGTGCTCGGCCTCCGGGTCGAGGGTGAGGGCCCGGTGCCGCTCGTGGTTGAGGGCCGTGAGCTTGTCGGACAGGCCGAGGAGGGCCTGCAGCTCGGCCGGCGGCATCGCCCGCAGGCGATCCGCCAGCACCCGGGCGTGGTCGAGGAGCGCGGGCCGCGTGGCGACGGGCACCGCCGGGTTCGAGGCGAAGTCGAGGCGCTTGGCCGGAGAGAGGATCGCGTACATGGCCCGGCGCTAACCCGATGGCCGGGCGGGGCTCGGGGGGCGCCCGCCCGGCCGCGGGGGCTACTCGATCTGGAAGCGGCCGGCGGTGTACTTGGCCGACGAGGCGAAGCCGGTCCACCAGGCCCAGAGGTCGGTGCCGTCGTACTCGAGGAGGGTGGCGGCGAGGTAGCCGACGTCCTGGGTGTCCTCCTCGCTGCCGTCGCTCGCGTGCAGGACGAGGCGGTCGGGGTCGGTGCCCGAGCGCTGCCAGGCGACGACGGCGTAGCCGCCCATCGCGGCGAGGTCCACGGCGTCGCCGGGCTCGGCGCTGAGGTCCAGGGTGCTGTTCTGGACGAGGGTGTTCTCGTCGAAGCGCAGGATGGCGTCGTGGGTGAGGTCGAGCACGGCCACCTCGCCGGTCACGTCGTCCACCGAGACGCGCCCGCACTTGCCCATGAGGTCGGTGAGCTCCACCCGTTCCCAGGTGCCCTCGACCGGCTCGCGGTAGAGCCAGGTGGTCCAGTCGCCGTCGAGGTAGTCCATCGTGACGAGGTAGAAGATGTCGTCCTCGCTGCGGTCCATGTCGCAGTACCAGCGGCCGTCGGCGGCGGTGGCGCCGGTGAGGGGGATCGGCACCTCGATCTCGCTGTAGCCCGTCAGCGTCGGGTTCCAGCGGATGCGGTAGCCGTTGGCGTGCAGGGTCCAGGCCTCATCCTCGTGGCCGGCGCCGTGGTCGGCGGCGAAGGCGACGGCCTCCCAGGAGCTGGCCCAGGAGACGCTGGCGAGCTGGTTGCCGGTGGCGGCGTCGAAGACCTTCATCGCGTGGGTGTACGACGAGGTCGTCGCCTGGTAGTCCTGCACCCAGAGGGTCGTGCCGTCCGCCGACAGGCCGAGGGCGCCGTTGGCGGCGTAGTTCAGCTTGCCGTAGGGCACGACGGTCTCGTAGCTGGTGAAGGCGCAGCCGGCGATGCCGAGGACGATGGCGAGGGCGAGGTTCCTGCGGTTCATGGGGTCTCCAGGGCTGGGGGATGAACAGTGTTTCCCGGCGATCTCCGCGCCGGTCGCCCCCCTCGAACGCCGACCCGCGCCGTCTCCCTCGGCTCGCCCTGTCACCAGTTGTCACCCGTGAACGGTCGCCCGGCGCACCGGTGTCCAGAGGCGCCGCGCCGCCACCGGATAGGAGCCCGCAGCACCCGGGAGCCGAGATGCGCCGCCTCGCCCTGCCCCTGCTCGCCCTCGCCGGGCTCCTTCCCGCCGGGGCCCTCGCGCTCGGTGGGGCGGCCCCCGAAGACGCCGCTCCCGCCGCTCCCTCGGAGGAGGCCCCCGCCGGAGATGCCGGCGAGGCGCCCCTGTCCGCCGACTCCGGCCCCCGCGAGGTCGTCGCCGCCCTCGTCGCCGCCGCCGGCGGGCACGCCGCGCTGGCGAAGGTGACGGCCTACCGCGTCGAGGGCACGATCCTCGCCCTGGCCCGCCACGAGCGCGGCCGCCGACCAGCAGGACGTCGGCGGCATCGTGCTGCCCCTGGCCGAGGACACCTTCGCCGGCGGCACCGCCACCTCGCACATGGCGATCGAGGCGGTGGAGCTGAACCCGGCCCGGGCCGTCGAAGCGCCCGCTCCTCCCCGCTGATCGCCGCGCCGGCGCGACCGGCGCCGCCGCGAGGCTCATCGAATCGGCGAACCGGGCCGATCCCCCGGCTGCGGCATCGGTCCCGGTTCCACGGGGCGCGCGGCCGCACGGATCGCGCGATGGCTCCCTGGTTGTTCATGCTGGCCTGGATCGCGGCATCCGCCGAGGCGGCGGAAGCCGGGGAGGAGCCGGCCGCCGCCGAGGCCGCCGCCGACGCCGAGGCCGCGCCCGAACCGGAAGCCGCGCCCGAACCGGAAGCCACCCCCGAACCGGAGGCCACCGCTCCCGCAGCCCAGGCCAGCGCCGACCCCGAGGCCGCCCCCGAACCGGAGGCCGCCGCGCCCGCCGCAGCCGAGGTCACCCCCGGCGTGGGCCCGCCGCCGCCCGGCTGGACCCTGCCCTACGCCGAGGTGGACACCCCGCGCCTGGACCGCGAGCAGGAGGCCGCCTGGACGCAGCTCCTGCGCTACGGCGCCCGCGCCCACGCCGTCCTCGTCGGCACCATCCTCACCTCTCGCGGCAAGGCCGGCGGGATCGCGGTCGTCACCCTCAAGGTGGAGGAGGTCCTGCGCGGCGAGGCCGGCGACATCGTGGACTTCGTCGTGCCCCCCGGCGAGCGCCTCGACGACCCCACGGCGATCCGGCCGCCCATCGTCCACGGCTACCGGGTCCTCGTCTACCTCGACGCCAACCGCGAGCTGCTCGAGGGCAACGCCCTCTACTTCCTCGAGGGCGGCTACGCCTGGCGCAACAAGCGCCCCGACCTGTTCCTCGACCCGGTCTCGGATCGCGTCTGGGAGGAGAACCTCGACCCGCGCCCCTACTACGTGATCTTCAGCATGGACGAGGTGCGCCGCTCGCTCTCGCTCCGGGACGCGAAGCGGCGCATGCGCCGCCGCCACCGCCGCTCGTAGGGCGGGTGCTCAGGGCGTCGGCGCTTCCGGCTCGCCGCCCCTGGCGCGCTCCTGCCGCATCTCCACCAGCACCTCGAGCTCGGCCAGCGTGTCCTCGAAGACGCCCAGCGCCGTCTCGATGGGCTCGGGGGTGGCCATGTCCACCCCGGCCGAGCGCAGCAGGTCGAGGGGCGGGCGGGAGCTGCCGGCCCGCAGCATGGCGAGGTAGGCGTCCCGCGCCTCCGGCCCGCCCTCGCGAACGCGCCGCGCCAGCGCCAGGCCGCTCGAGAGCCCCGTCGCGTAGGTGTAGACGTAGTACTTGTAGTAGAGGTGCGGGATGTAGGCCCACTCCATGCCGTCGTCCTCGTCCAGGACGTAGTCGGGGCCGTAGTAGCGGCTGACCAGCCCGCGCCAGGTCTCGTCGAGCAGCTCGGCGGTGATCGGCGTGCCCTCCTCGACGAAGCGGTGCACCTGCCACTCGAAGGCCGTCAGCATGGTCTGCCGGTAGATCGTGCCCTTGATCTGCTCCAGGCGCTCGTTGAGCAGGAACATGCGCTCCTCGTCGGTCTTCGCGTCGGCGAGCAGGTAGTCGAGGAGCAGGGCCTCGTTGACGGTGCTCGCGGTCTCGGCGAGGAAGGTCGAGGCCGAGGCGGTGGCCGGCGGCTGGTCCTGCATCGACAGCCAGGCGTGCATCGCGTGGCCGAACTCGTGGGCCAGGGTCGAGGTGTCGTAGAGGCGGTCCTGGTGGTTGAGCAGCACGTAGGGGTGCGCGCCCCAGGCCGAGGCGCAGAAGGCCCCCGAGAGCTTGTCGGCGTGGGGGTAGACGTCCACCCAGCCGTTCTTCGGGTCCATGCCCTCGGCGAGCACCTGCCCGTACTCCTCGCCGAGCGGCGCCAGGGCGGCCTCGACGACCAGCCGCGCCTCGTCGTAGGGGATGCGGCGGTCGAGGTCGGGCACCAGGGGCACGTACATGTCGTAGAAGTGGACCTCGTCGAGGCCGAGCACCTTCTTGCGGAGCGCGACGTAGCGGTGCAGGGCGTCGAGGTGCCCCTCCACCGTGTCGACGAGGTTCTCCACCACGGCCACGTCCACGTCCTCGCGGTCGAGGTAGGCCTCGATGGCGGTGTCGTAGCCGCGGGCCCGGGCGAGCGCGACGTCGGTCTGCGCCTGCCCGGCCAGGGTGGCGGCGAAGACGTGCTGGTTCTTTCGCAGCGTGCCGAACAGGCCCTGCACGGCCTCCCGCCGCACCTCCCGGTCGCTCGAGGCCCGCCAGCGCCCGTAGTTGGACAGGGTGAGCTGGACCTCGGCGCCCTGCTCGTCGTGGATGGTGGGCAGGTCGAGATCGGCGATCATTCCCTGGAAGGCGGCCTCCGGCGGCGCCACGATCTCGTTGAGATCGACCGTCGCCCACAGGTTGTCGCCCAGCAGCCCCAGCACGCGCTCGGCCTCCTCGCCGAGGACGTGGTCGCCCCGCCGCCGGATCTCGCCGATCATCACGCGGTAGGGCGCCAGCCCCGGCTGTCGCCGGTAGGCGCGCTCCAGGCGGCGCTCGGGAATGCGCGGGATCTCGACGCGCAGGAAGTCGGTGCGCCGGGACAGCTCGCCCACCAGGTCGCGCCCGAGGGTGGCCCGGCGGGCCGCCTCGGGATCGGTCATCGCCACCGCCTCGGCGAGGTTGGCGTACAGCGCCAGCCGGTTCACCGCGACCCGCAGCTCGGTGACCAGGCCCAGGCAGCGCTCCAGCTCGCGCGGCTCGCCCAGGCTGCCCCGGCAGCCGTCCAGCTCGTCGAGGCGACCGAGCACCCGCTTCCGGTCGGCCTCCCAGGCGGCGGCGTCGGGGTAGAGGTCGCCGAGCTTCCAGCGGTACTCGGCGGGCACGGTCTCGCGGGGGGCCGTGGGGTCCGGCGTCCAGGCGGCGTGGGCGGCGAGGGCGAAGATCAGCGCGTGCATGGGGGCTCCCGGGTGTCGGGCCGTCCTATCTCGGCGGCGCCGGTCGGGGTCCCGGCAGCGGTTCGCGCAGCGACTCGAGGCCCAGGGGAAGCGGCCCGGCCAGCTCGTCGCGAATGCCGGCGAGGCAGCCCGGCCGCAAGGCGCGGCCGTCGCCCTCGACGTAGCGACGGATCTCCCGCTCGGCCGCCGGCAGCGGGGGCCGCCAGCCGGCCAGGGGCGAGAAGTGGCCCGGCACGACGCCGAGGACGTGAACCGCCAGCACTCCCCCCACCGCGACGGGCCGCCAGGGGAGGCGCGCCCGGGCATCGCTCCGCGCGTCCCGGGGCAGGCTCCCCGCCAGCACCCCGGCGCCGAGGCCGAGGAGCAGCGCCGCCCCGGGCATGGCGGTGCCGAGGAAGCGGCTCTCCCAGGGCTTGAGGTCGATGGCGCCCGCCGCCGTCGCCGCGAAGGGCGCGAGGGTGGCCGCCAGCGCGAGCAGCAGCCGGGGCCGCCGGGCGAGGCCGAGCACCGCCAGCGCCCCGGCCGCCACGAGCGGCCACCCCCACCCGCGCCACAGCGTCGCCCGGTACTCCCGCACCCGCGCCGGGTCGACGATGCCCTCGGGGATCGACCGCCGGAGGTTGCGGAGGTGGATCACGGTGTCCGGCAGGTCCGCGAGGCGCGTGCGCCCCCACACGAAGCGGCTGTGCGGGTCGACGGGCACCCGGAAGGGGGCGTAGTCGATCCCCTTCTGGAGGAGCTGCACCCGGACGTCGCTCATCTCCTCGAGCGAGGCCTGGTCGGGTCCGTAGGCGAGGCGCCCGGCGAAGAACGAGGCGTCCAGCGGCAGGAGGAGGGCGAGCAGCGCCACGACGGGGGCGATCGCGGAGCGCCGGCGAAGCCCCTCCGCCAGGCCGACGAGGGCGACGACGGCGACGGCGGGCGCCGCCCACAACAGCCCCCGCAGGTCGACGAGGAGCACCAGCCCGCTGCCGAGCCCCGCCAGCAGGAAGGCCCCGGGGGTCCGAAAGCGCGCGGCCGCCGCGGCGGTGGCGGCGCACAGGACGGTGGCGGCGACGATTTCCGGGTAGAAGCTCAGGGTGTGGACCAGGGTGGTCAGCTCGCCCGAGGCGCCGGCCAGCACGGCGGCGGCCACCCCGGCGGTGCGACCCGCCAGGGACCG
The DNA here is from genome assembly GCA_015489145.1 of Deltaproteobacteria bacterium. Taxonomy (GTDB): domain Bacteria; phylum Myxococcota_A; class UBA796; order UBA796; family UBA2385; genus S143-5. Next base: position 2,114 of record WGAH01000064.1, on the reverse strand, counting down.
GCCCCACAGGTACAGGCTCGCCCCGAGGACGGCCACCGAGGCGAGGGAGCCCCAGGCCATCGCCGCCAGCGGACCCCCGGTTCCCCGCGCCAGCAGGCCGAGCAGCGCCGTGAGCAGCCGCGAGCGGTTGCGCGACCAGGCGGCCTCCGGCGAGCCGGCGGCGGCCATCACCGCGTCGCAGTACTCGCCGAAGTCCGAGGCCGACCAGCCGCCGCCGACAAAGACGTAGGGCACCAGCCACGCGGCCAGGGCCGCGAGCGCCAGCCCCGAGGCGAGCAGGAGCGGCCCGTCCACCCGCCACCGCCAGCCCGGCGGGCCCTCGCCCGGCAGGAAGCGGGCCAGGGCGAGCAGCCCGGCGAGGACGAGGAGCCCGGTCATGGCCCCCCGCTATCCAACCGGCGGGAGCCGCGGGCCGGGTCGCCCCCGCCGCAGCGGCGAGAACGCCCGCGCCCCCCGCACCCCGGCGCGAACGCTCGGGGGCCGCCGCCGGATTCGCACTCGGGGCGTCTGTGTGAACACAGTGGGGTCGAACGCGAGTCCGGGGAGACACAGAGGGGCTGAACGCCGATTCAGTTTTCGGAGCCGGGGGCGGGCCACGGGCGAAGCCTGGTTTTCGCGGCACCCGCGCGGGCGGGCCGCCAACTGAATCGCATTCACCTCCTCTCTGTCGGCTCGATGTGACGTTCACCCCCTCTCTGTTTCGGGCGACTCGCACTCGGGGCGTCTGTGTGAACACAGTGGGGTCGAACGCGAGTCCTCGCCCGCCTGGGGGCGCCCCGCAGGTGGCGGCGGGCGCCGGCCCCGGCGGGATCCGCCTACTCGTCCGCGGCCGCCGGCATCGCGGACGGCCCGGCCCTGGCCGCCCGGCCCCCCGCGGGTGAGGGAGGGGCGGAGGCGCTCCATGCCCCGCGTTCCCGCCCGCCGCTGGCGCGCGCCCCTCGCCGTCGGCCTCGTCGCCCTCGCCGCGCGCCTCGTCGCCCTCGCCGAGGTGCGCGGGCGGCCCTACTACGCCCACCTCGTGCTCGACGCCTCGACCTACCAGCGCATCGCGACCGGCGGCGACCCGGCCGAGCCCTTCTACCACCCGCCGGGCTACCCCTGGTTTCTCCGGGGGCTCTACGCCCTGACGGGTCCCGAGCCGGACGCGGCGCGGCTGGCGCAGGTCGTCCTCGGCGCGATCACGGCGGGGCTGGTCGTGGTCCTCGCGCGCCGCCTCGGGGCCGGCGAGCGCGCCGCCGTCGCGGGAGGCCTGCTGGCCGCCTTCGAGGGCGCCCTCGTCTACTTCGACCTCGACCTCCTCCCGGCTTCCGTCGCGACGCTGGTCCTCACCGGGGTGATCGTCTCGCTGGCCGCGCCGGCCCGCCCGGCTGCCCGGGCCGCCACCGGCCTCGCCCTCGGCCTCGGCGGGCTCGTGCTGCCCACCCTGGCGATCCCCGGCGGCCTGTTCGCCCTCGGGCTGTTCCGCCGCGAGGGCTGGCGTCCCGCCCTGGCCTTCGCCCTGGCCGCCGCGCTCCCCGTGCTCCCCATCACCGCCCGCAACCTGCGCTACGAGGCCGACCTGGTGCCCCTGTCCTGGAACGGAGGCGTGAACCTCTGGATCGGCAACAACCCGGACTTTCCCGAGACGATGAACACCCGGCCGGGGCCGCGCTGGGAACAGCTCGCCCAGCGGCCCCTGTGCCTCGGCGGGGCGCGGAGCCGCGCCGCCCTGTCGCGATGGTTCGACGGCGAGGTCGCGCGCTACGCCCTCGCCGAGCCGGGCTCCTTCGCCTCCAACCTCGTCGCCAAGGCCGCCGCCGCGATCAGCGTCCGCGAGATCGGCCGCAACCGGGAGCTCTACGAGGCGCGAGACGAGTCGCGAATCCTCGCCGTCCTGATCCAGCCCCGGGGGCTGCCCTTCGGGCTGCTGCTGCCCCTCGCCGGCGCTGGCGCGGTCGGCCTGGCGCGCGGGCGCCGCTTCCCCGTCCTCGCCGGCGTGGCGGGGGTGCTGGTGGTGGGGGTGATCTTCTTCCCCACCGCTCTGCGGGGGGGAGCGAGGGGTGGCTTGCCGCAGCAGACGCCAAGCCACCGAAAACAGACTACGTTAGCAGTTACTTTATTTTTCTCTTCGAGCC
>WGAH01000063.1 GCA_015489145.1 Deltaproteobacteria bacterium | reverse complement strand
GGTCCATGGGGAAGCTCGCGCGGTTGAGGCGGTTGGGCGACCAGCGGTAGGCCCCGACCACCGAGAGGTGGACCACGCGGCGGATGCCGGCCTCGACGGCGCACTCGATGATGTTGGCCGCCGCCTCGGGGCGGTAGGGGGGCGATCCCGGGCCGGCGATGCGCGGCTGGATGGCGGAGATCACGGCGGTGGCGCCGTCGAGGACGGGGCGGATCGCGTCCTTGTGGTCGGCGTCGGCGTACCGGATGAGGTCCACGTCCACGAAGGCGTGCAGGCCGCGGTCGTCGCGGTCGTCCCGCGCGACGGGGCGCACCGCGATGCCCCGCGCCACCGCCTCCTGCACGAGGGCGCGGCCGGTGCGCCCGTTGGCGCCGAAGATGACGAGCATGGGCGTCTCCCAGGGGGTGCCGGGAAGCGTAGCACTTCGCCGCGCCGCCGGTTCGGGCTACAACAAGGAGACGCGCCCGAAGGGAGGCTTCATGGCCCGCAGCCTGCGCATCGCCGTCGTGAGCCTGTACGCGCTCGAGAACAACGGGGTGCGCCACGTCGCCAGCTCGCTGCGGCGCGCGGGCTTCCCGGTCACCGAGATCTACTTCAAGGACTGGATCAACAACAACTTCCCGTGGCCCACCGAGGACGAGGTGCAGGCCCTGATCCGCCTCCTGCGCGAGCGCGACGTGCAGGTGGTCGGCTTCAGCGTGCGCGCCAGCGCCTTTCACCGCATGGCGAGCTACCTCACGCGGCGGGTGCGCCACGCGCTCGGCATCCCGGTGCTCTGGGGCGGCATGCACCCGACCTTCCTGCCCGAGCGGGCGATCCGCCACGCCGACTACATCGCGGTCGGCGAGGTGGACGACGCGGTGGTCGAGTTCTTCTCGCGCATGGAGGAGGGCGGCGACATCCGCACCGTGCCGGGCTTCTGGGTGCGCGAGGGCGACGTGGTCCACCGCAACGACATCGCCCCCCTCGTCGACCTCGACTCGCTTCCCTTCCGCGACTACCACAGCCACGACGACAAGTTCCACATCGAGGGGCGGCGGGTCCGCCGGGGCGACCCCTTCATCGACAACCCCGAGTACACCCTCCTCGCCAGCCGGGGTTGCCCCTACTGGACCTGCACCTTCTGCTCCAACACCCTCACCAGGCCCCTCTACGAGGGCAAGGGGCCGAAGTTCCGCGTGCGCTCCGTCGAGCACATCGTCCGGGAGCTGGAATACGCGAAGGGCCTGTGCAAGGACATCCGCGTCGTGCGCTTCGACGACGAGGTCTTTCCCATTCGCGCCGACTGGATCGAGGAGTTCGCCGACAAGTGGCCCCGGCGGGTGGGCCTGCCCTTCGAGATCCTCGTCGACCCGCGCATGGTGCGGGAGGAGCCGCTGCGGCGCCTCAAGGAGGCGGGGTTGCGGGCCCTGTGCATGGGCATCCAGGCCGACGAGTCGGTCAACCAGCGCTTCTACAACCGCCACACGACCAACCGGCAGATCATCGAGGCCCAGCGCATCTTCCGCAAGCTCGACATCCAGTCCAACCTCCAGGTGATCTGGGACGACCCGGCCTCGACCGAGGAGGACAAGGACCGCCTGTTCCACCTGCTCATGGAGCTGGAGCAGCCCTTCGAGCTGTTCCTGTTCGGGCTCACGATCTACCCGCAGACCCACCTCGCCCGGCGGCTGCACCGCGAGGGGCGCATCACCGAGGCCGACATCGAGGGGGTCGGCACCCACGCCTTCGAGCAGTTCCGGGTGGGCCTCAACTACCCGCGCCCCAAGGCCGACCAGCGCTGGCTCGCCCTGCTGGTGCTGCTCAACAAGCGCTTCCTGCCGCGCTCGCTCATCTGGAAGCTCTACGAGAGCGAGCGCTTCAAGCGCGACCCGGCGCCCCTGGTCGCGCTGGCCCAGGCGGCCAACCTCGCCAAGATGGCCGCGGTGGTCGCCGAGATGACCGCTCGCGGCGAGATGACCCCGCTGCTGATCCGCCGCTGGCTCAACCTGGACAGCCTCGTCACCATGTGAGGCGCGCCGTGGCCCTCCCCGACCTCTCCACCTCCCCGCACGGACCCGCCCACCTC
>WGAH01000062.1 GCA_015489145.1 Deltaproteobacteria bacterium | reverse complement strand
CGGTGCCGGACCAGGACGGGGACGGTGCGCCGGACCTGCTCGTGAGCTCGGTGCTGTCGAGCGAGGCGTACCTGATCACGACGGCGGACACGGGGGATGCGCCGGACACGGACGCGCTTCCGACGGCGGCGCTGGCGTACTACTGGGACGAGGCGGGCCCGACGAGCCACTTCGGTCACGGCTTCGGGGTGGGGGACACGGACGGCGACGGGCTGGTGGACGTGGCGGTGGGCGCGTCGGAAGATGGGGAGACGCTCACCGTGGACGCGAACGGGTACGTGAGCCTGTTCCTGGGCCCGCAGGGGGGCAGCCGGTCGGTGGGGGATGCCGACGCGGTGATCCGGGCGCCGGAGGGCCGGAGTGGCTTGTTGTCGGCTGGGGTGGACATGGGCGACCTGGACGACGACGGCCTGGCGGACCTGGTGGCCTCGGCGCCGCTGTGGGATTCCGACGACGACTGGACGTGGTTCGACGGCTTCGTCGGCATCTGGTACGGTCCGCTGGACGGCGGCGAGCTGGCGATGGAGGAAGCCGACGTGGTGATCACGGGGGATGGCGAGGCCTCGGACGGGGGCGTGGGCGGCGAGATCCACGCGGACCACGACCTCGACGGGGACGGGACGGCCGACATCCTGACCGGTACGGGCTACCTGGCGGTGTACGGCGGCGCGGCTTCGAGTGCCGGTGGAGACGGGGGGAGGGCACGGTTGTTTCTCGGGTCGAGCCTTCCCCGGTCGGGCACGGTGGACACCTTGGCGGCCGACATGACCTTCGATGACGATGACCTGGAACCCAGTGGTTTCGCGTTCCAGACCTCCATCGTGGGAGACACCGATGGCGACGGTATCCTGGAAGTGACGGCCGGCTACGGAAACGGTCTCAACCTCCTCTTCGAAGTGGCCCCCTACCCGTGATGCGGAGATTCCTCGATCGTGGCCGCGTGCCCCGGCTGGCCGCCGCGCTGGCCGTGGCGCTGGGGGCCTGCGGCTCGTCGGGCGACGCGCCGCAGGCCCCCAGCGCCAGCCCCAGCGTTCCCACCAGCCAGCCGATCCACATGCGCATTTCCCACCTCACGGGAAGACCCGCCACCCAGCTCGGCCGTCGGTCAGGTCGCGCGGCCGGGTGGGGGCTCGCTGGCAATCTTCATGCCAACCTCCTCGGCCGCGGAAGTGGGCCCGCTCGAAACGGACGGTCCTACCTTACACGGACGCGAAAGAGCGCGCAAGGGGCGGCCGGATCCGGGCCGTCGGCCGCGCCGATGGCCGCGGGACGTGAACCGCCGGCGGCGGCCCTGGCGGGAGCGCGGGCGCCGGTGCGCGCCGCGGCGTGTCGTTGAACCCCGTTCCATGAACAGGACCGGGGTGAATGTCGCATCGTCCGCACAGGTGGGGCCCCGATGTCGAGGGGGGCAAGGGCTCGTCGCGGAGGGCTCGCCGAAAACCAAGGTTCCTTCGTGGCGCCAAGGCCCCGGCCCCGCCCTGGACGCGCGAATTCGCCGGAATTCCGGGGCCAGGGTAGACACTCGACCCCGACCTGTTCGGCCCGCGCGACACCAGCGGGGCACCTGGCGACAGGTCGAGGGTGGATGTCGGGGGGGGCACCGACCCGTGGCCGGGTGAAGGCGCTCCCCCGCGTTCCGCCAGGCGGGTGCCGGTGGAAGACCGGCGCGCTTCGTCCGCTCCTCCGGCGCCCCCGGTGTCGAGCAGGGGTCGGCGCGCCCCGTCCGCTCCTCCGGCGCCCCCGGTGCCGAGCAGGGGCCGGCGCTCCGACGGCCCGCGCGCCTCCGGCGGCGGCGCCCTTGCCCCGCCCCCCGCATCGTGCGAAAGGGCGCACCGGGAGGCACCCTTCTTGGACACCCTGCTCCGCTACGGCCTGCTGGCGGTCTTCACCGCCCTCGTGCTCACGCCCTTCGGGCTGCCGATTCCCGAGGACGTGAGCCTGCTGGTGGCGGGGGTGCTGGTGCGCCTGGGCCACGCGGTGCTGCCCGCGGCCTTCCTCGTCGGCTGGTCCGGGGTGATGATCGGCGACAGCATCGCCTGGACGATGGGGCGCAAGGTCGGCCTCCACCCGAGCGGCTTCATCGCGCGCCTGGTGGGCCACGAGGACATCGAGCGCATCGAGCGCTTCTACCGGCGCTTCGGCTCCTGGGCCATCCTGATCGCCCGGCAGTTCCCGGGCATGCGGCTGCCGGCCTTCTTCTTCGCCGGCGCCAGCGGCATTCCCTACCGGCGCTTCTTCGCCATCGACGGCAGCGCCGCGGTGCTCACCGCCTCGATCTACATCGCCCTCGGCTACACCTTCGCCGACAACCTGCCGCGCATCCTCGCCTGGCTCGACCGCATGCGCGTGGTCGGCACCGCCGTCCTCGGGCTCGCCGCCATCCTCGTCGCCTGGCGCATCCTCCGGCGACGGCTGCGCCGCGAGGAGCGCTGATCGCCCCGACCGGCGCGCGGCGCGATCAGATGTCGGCGAGGAGGTTGCAGACCAGCCGGGCCCCGTCGCCGTGCCGCCGGGCCACGGCCACCGCCCGGCCGTCGGCGTGGACCACCCAGGCGCCCCCTTCCTCGACCCCCTCGGGCACGGGCAGCGCGAAGCCCCCCCGGTCGAGCCGGGCCGCCACCGCCCGCGGCACCTCGACCCCCGGCAGGTGACCGAGCACGAGCTCCGGTTCGACCAGGCGCGGGGCGATGCGGGCGCGAACCTCGTCGCGGGGCAGCCACCGCACGCGCTCGCCCCCCCGCGTGCGCCGCAGCACGCGCGTCCAGTCGTCCCGATCCGCGACGGCGCGGCTCAGCTCGGGCAGCGTGAGCGCCCCGTCCACGTAGAAGGGCCCCGTGCGAATCCGCCGCAGCTCGGCGAGGTGGCCGGCGCTGCCCAGGGCCGCGCCGATCTCGACGGCGAGGACCCGGGCGTAGGTGCCCGGCCCGCAGGTGATGCGCACCGTGAGGAATCCCCGGCGCAGGTCGAGCAGCTCCACCGCGTCGACCCGCACCGGCCGGGCCTCGGGGCGCACGTCCTCGCCGCGGCGGGCGTAGTAGTAGGCCGGCCGGCCGCGGATCTTGACCGCCGAGTGCGCCGGCGGGGCCTGCATGCGAACCCCGCGAAAGCCCGCGAGCACCGCCCGAACCCCGTCCTCGTCCAGCTCGGGCAGCGGCGCCTCGCGCACCACCTCGCCGGTGGGATCGCCGGTGTCGGTCTCGGCGCCCAGCGCGATGCGCGCCTCGTAGATCTTGACCGACTCGTCGAGGTAGCGGATGAGGCGGGTCGCGCCGCCGAGCGCCAGGGCCAGGGCCCCGGTGGCGAAGGGGTCGAGGGTGCCGGTGTGGCCCACCTTCCGCACGCCGAGCACCGCCCGCACCATCGCCACCACGTCGTGGCTCGTGATGCCGGGGGGCTTGTCGACCACCAGGAAGGCCGGCTTCACCCGTCCTCCCCCCGCTGCTCCTCCATGCGCTCGAGCAGGGCGGCGAGGCGCACCGCGTCGTCGATGCGCTCGTCCACGCTGAAGTGCAGGGCCGGGAGCACCTTCAGGCGGAGGCGCAACCCGATCTGCCGCCGCAGGAAGCCGCTCGCGGCCTCGAGACCCTCCAGGATGGCGGCCGCGTCGCCCTCGCCGCCGAGGGGCACGAAGTCGATCCAGGCGTGCCGGAGGTCGTCGCTCACCCGCACGGCGGTGAGGGTCACGGCGGTGACGCGGGGGTCGTGGACCCCGCCGGCCTGGAGCACCTCGACCAGCGCGGCGCGCACCTCGCCGGCGACCCGGTCCGCCCTGCGGAAGCCCGGGGCCCGGTGCGCGGCGGTTCGGCGGCGACGGCCCATGCCGCGCTGCCTATGGGGACGCCGGACCCGTGTCAACCGCCGGGCGCCGGCCCGTCCAGCAGCGCCGCCGCCGCGTCGCGGTCCAGGGGCCCCCGCCAGAAGGCCGGCGCGCCGAGGAGGCGCAGGGCCTGGGGCAGGCCGCTGGAGGGGCCCTCGACCGCGACCTCCCGGAGCGCCTGGTGCATCAGCACGACGACGGCGGTGCGGGCGGTGGCCCGGGCCGCCAGCACCGCCAGCTCGTCGCCCGCCAGCACCGCGTCGCCGGGGGTCGGCCCCGCCCGCGCCAGGACCCCGGCCGGGAGGACCAGCCGGTCGAGGCGCCCGGGGCCGGCGGCGGCGAGGCGCACCGCGACGGCGAAGCCCCGGCCCTCCTCCCCCACGGGAAGCCCGGCGAGGCTCGTGCCGGCGGCCAGGCCGAGCTGCACCTCGACGAGGTCCACGTCGAGGAGCGCCTCCCAGGCGGCGTGCCAGGGCTGGAGGCCGGGACGGAAGGTCAGCAGGTAGGGCCGCCCGTCCGGCGGCACGAGGAAGCGCGCCGCGCCGAGGCCGCGCCAGTCGAGGTGCTCGGCGAGGCGCAGGGCGTGGGCGCGCATCTCCCCGACCGCCTCTCCCGTGAGCCCGGCGGCCGGCGCCTCGCACAGCAGGCGCCCGGCGGCGGTGCGGGCGGTGATGTCGCCCGCCCCCAGCGCGGCGCAGTTCCCGGTCCCGTCTCCGAGGACCAGCAGCTCGATCTCCCGGGCGGCCTCGACCCGCCGCTCCAGGACGACCGGCCCGAGGGGGAGCAGCTCGGCCAGCGCGGCACGACCGGCGGCCTCGTCGTGCACCAGCGTGGGCCCGGCGTCGAGGGTGTCGTCGGCGGGCCGGATGATCGCCGGGAAGCCGGCCCAGGACAGCCAGGCCAGGGCCACGCCCTCCTCGTCGGTGGGATCGGAGCCCGGCACGGTGGGAATGCCGAGCTGCTCGGCCAGCCGGCGCAGGATGCCCCGGTCGGCGACGGCCGCCAGCGGGATCGTGCCCGGGCCCACCCCCAGGATGCCGGCCTGAGCGAGCATCTCGGTGAAGGCCGGGCTTCGCGCCAGGCGGCCCCAGCCCGGGTGGATCGCGTCGCAGCCGGCGTCGAGGGCCGCCTCGACCACGCGCTCCGGGCGCGGCCAGCCGACCTCGCCCTCGCCCGACAGGTACACCGTGTAGTCGAGGTCCCCGGCCCAGCCGGCCCCCGCGTCGACCTCCCGCAGCAGCCCCACCGTCTCGATGCCGAGCCGCCGGGCCGTGGCGGCGACGCGCCGGGCGACCAGGCCCCGTGCCGCCACGCACAGGCGCCGGATGGCGCGCACCTTCACGACGCCCCCGGGGGCGAGGCCGGCCGGGCGCCGCCGGGGACGCCGCGCCGCCGCGCCGGGTCGATGGGAGACGCGCTCATGGTGCGACGATAGCAGCCGCGCACCGGCGGCGACGGAGGTGAACATGACCGGGACCGCGGTGGACAGGCTCGACGTGGTGGTGGTGGGCCCCGGCCGCCTCGGCGCGACGGTGGCGGCGCGCCTGCGGGCGGGGGGGCACCGGGTGCGCGCGGTCGGCCGCGGGGAGCCGATCCCGGCCGCGCCCCTCACCTGGCTGACGGTGCCCGACCGCGCCATCGCCGCCGCGGCCCGCCGGGTGCCCCCGGGCGGGGTGCTGCTCCACGCCTCGGGGGCCACCGACCTCGCCCCCCTGCGCCCCCACGCGCCCGCCGGCTCGCTCCACCCCCTCATGAC
>WGAH01000061.1 GCA_015489145.1 Deltaproteobacteria bacterium | reverse complement strand
GCACCGGCCAGGTCGCCAGGAAGGTGGTCCAGGCGAGGTCGGCGCCGCCGGGACCGCCGTTGGAGCGCAGGGTGTCGTGGACCCAGGCCCAGGTCGGGCTCGGGTGGCGCGCCAGCCATTCCTCGCCGGGGCCCTCGAGCACCAGCGAGTAGCTCAGCCCGTCGAGGAGCACGCCCAGCACGTAGCCGGCCAGGGCCAGCCGCCCGGCGCGTCCCGGCCGGTGGCCGCCGTGAAAGAGGCGCAGCACGAGTGCCGCCGCGTAGAACAAGGTCGCCACCGGCATGAAGGGAATCGCCACCTTGATGTCGGCCATCACGTCGGGGTTCAGGACCAGCCAGCCCACCACCACGCGGGCGGCGAGGGCCAGGTCGACGGCCAGCACCGCGCCGAGGTCGAGGAACTCGGCCGAGACGCGCAGCGAGAGGCCGCGGCGCAGGTCGTCGACGTGGCGGCCGGCCAGGGCGACGCCGAGGCCCAGGAAGGCCACCAGGATGCCCACGTCGAGGAGGGTCTGGAGGCTCCACGACTCCAGGGCTTCCAGGATCTCGCGCGCCTCCACCCCTCACCTCGACCGCTGTTCGACCCGTTGGACCATGCTTGCCCGCACCCGCCGGCGCCAGCCCCAGCGCGGCCCGGACTGACGGCGGTCAGGGGCCCGGCGGACAGGTCTCGTCGAGCATGGCCCGGCGGCGCAGCGCCAGGCGGCGGGCCGGCGGCAGGCCGGGGAGCTTCACCCCCAGGGCCTCGGCGGCGTCCAGGGCGGCGTCGGCGGCGTCGAGCCAGGCGCGCACCGGCGGCGCGGTCTGCGCGCATCGTTCCGGGTCCTCGCGGTCGGCGGTCAGCGCCACCAGGCAGCGGGCCTGGAGCACGAGGAGCATCGCCCGGTACCGCCGGGGGAGGTCCTCGTCGGCCAGTCCGGCCTCGACCTGCTCCAGGGCCTCCTCGAAGCGGTGCTGCTGGTAGCGGACCTCGCCGAGCCCCAGGCGCCAGCGCCCGTCGTCGGGGAGGCGGCGCACCAGGCTCTCGTAGCGCTCGGCGGCGGCGTCCAGGTCGCCGGCCGCCAGGTCGAGCAGCGCGAGGCTGCCGTGGACGCCCGGGTCGTGGGGGGCCAGCGCGAGCGCCTTGCGCAGGAGCTCCCGGGCCCGGGCCACCTCGCCGCCGGCCGCCAGCACGCTGGCCTGCCCGCGCAGGCACTCCACCGCCTCCGGGGCGACGGCGACGCAGCGATCGAAGGCCCCCTTGGCGGCTTCCTCGCGGCCGGCGAGGTGGTAGGTCCAGCCCAGCCCGGCCAGCGCCTTCACGTCGGTCGGGTCCCGGGCCAGCGCCTTGCGCCAGGCCTCCTCGGCGGCGGCGAGGTCGTGGTCGTCGAGGGCCGCCTGGCCCCGCCGGTCGTACCAGCCGGCCGAGCAGGCCGCCAGCGCCAGCGCCAGCGGCCACGCGCGGCGGAGGAACGCGCTACTCCAGGCCATAGCCGCGGATCTTGTAGGCCAGGGCCTTGGTCGAGATCTCGAGGAGGCGCGCGGCCCGGGTGCGGTTTCCCCCGGTTCGCGCCAGGGCCTTGGCGATCAGCTCGCGCTCGAGCTCGGCGGTGCGGACCTTGATCGACAACACCTCCTCCGCGTCCTCGGCGGGTTCGGCGTCCCCGGCGGGGCTTCCGAGGACCTCCGGCGGAAGGTCCGCGCGGCGCACCAGGGGACCCGGCGTGACGAGGACCGCGCGTTCCAAGGCGTTTTCGAGCTGTCTCACGTTGCCCGGCCACGGGTAGGACAGCAGCGCCTCCATCGCCGCGGGCTCGATGCCGTGGACGGGACGCCCCAGGCGGGCCGCGGCCTGCCCGACCAGTTCCTCGGCCAGCAGGGGGATGTCCTCGGCCCGTTCCCGGAGCGGGGGGATGCGGACGTGGACGACGTTGAGGCGGTAGAGCAGGTCCTCGCGAAAGCCGCCCTCGCGCACCGCCCGGTCGAGGTCGCGGGCGGTGGCGGCGACGACGCGCACGTCCACGGCGATGTCCTTCTCGCCGCCGATGCGCCGGACGCGGCCGTCCTCGAGCACGCGCAGCAGGCGGGTCTGCAGCCCCACCGGCATGTCGCCGATCTCGTCGAGGAGCAAGGTGCCGCCGTCGGCCTGCTCGAACAGCCCCGCCCGCGCCCGGTGGGCCCCGGTAAACGCGCCGCGCTCGTGGCCGAACAGCTCGCTCTCGAGGAGGTTCGCCGGGATGGCGGCGCAGTTGACCGGCACGAAGGGCCCGTCGCGGCGCGGCGACAGCGCGTGCAGGGCCCGGGCGAGGAGGTCCTTGCCCGTGCCCGACTCGCCGGTGAACAGCACCGTCGAGGGATAGGCGGCCACCCGGCGCACGAGGTCCATCACCTCGCGGGCCGCCTCCGAGCGCCCGATGAAGCCCTCGAGGTCCCAGCGTCGCCGCATCGACTCCCGCAGGCGGCGGTTCTCGTCGGCGAGGCGGTCGCGCTCGATGATGCGGTCGAGGACGATGCGGATCTCGTCGGCGCGGAAGGGCTTGCTCACGTAGTCGTCGGCGCCGAGGCCCATCGCCTTCACCGCCGTGTCGGTGGTGCCGTAGGCGCTCATCATCACGACGTGCAGCCCCGGGCGCCCGGCGACGGCGCGCAGGAAGTCGAGGCCGTCCATGCGCGGCATGCGGATGTCGCACAGCACGAGGTGCACGTCGGGACGCGCGTCGAGGACGGCGAGGGCGGCCTCGCCGTCGGCGGCCTCGACGGCCTCGTAGCCGAGGCGCTCCAGGATCACGCGCAGGAGGTGGCGCAGGGACTCCTCGTCGTCCACGACGAGGACCGGCTGGCGCGCGGGGCTGTCGGGGGTCGGCGCGGACATCGCCGCCGACTATAGCCCCCTCGACGGGCGGCGGACCCGGCGCACCCTCCCCGGGCGCGCGGGCGCGGGCCGCCCGGGTGGAGCCCGCCGTGCACGTCCTCCTCGTCCTCCACGGCTACCCGCCGCGGGAAAACGCCGGCACGGAGCGCCACGCCGCGACCCTCGCGGCGGGGCTGCGGGCGCGGGGGCACCGGGTGAGCGTGCTCGCCGCCACCCGGGCGCCGGGGCGGCGGCAGTACGCGCTCCTGCGCGAGGGCGCGGTGACCCGCATCGTGCAGAACGTGCCGGCCCGTCCCCTCGCCGCCGCCGAGCGCGACCGGGCGGTGGAGGCGGCGGCGCGGCGCCTGGAGGCCGAGCTGCGCCCCGACCTGGTGCACGTCCACCACCTCCAGTTCCTGTCGAGCGGCCTGCGCTTCCGGGCGCCGGTGGCGCTCACCCTGCACGACGCCTGGCTGTGGTGCCCGGCGGGGGGCACCCTGCTGCGCGACGGCGCCCCCTGTCCCGGGCCCGAGCCGAGCCGCTGCGCCCCCTGCGCCGCCGCCTGGGCCCCCGTCCCCGGCCGGCGGGCCCGGGCGCTGGTCGCCCTCGCCGGGCTCGCCGCGCCCGTCGTCCCGCCGGAGCGCCTGCACCGCGCCTGGTCGCGCCTGCCCGACGCCCTCCGGGCCCCGGTTCGCCGGGGGCGCCTGGCCGCGGAGCCCCCGGAGGCGGCGGCCCGCCGGAACGCGGCGATGCGCCGCTTCGCCCGGGAGGCCGCCCTGCGCCTGGCGCCGAGCCGCTTCCTCGCCCGGGAGGCCGAGCGCCGCGGCCTCGGGCCCGTCGAGGTGCTGCCCCACGGGGTCCCGGCTGGGGGACCGCCCCGAAGGGGCGGCGGCCCGCTGCTCTTCCTCGGCACCCTCGCCCGCCACAAGGGCCCCGACCTCGTCGTCGAGGGGTGGCGCCGCGCCTTCCCGGACGGCCGCCCCGGGCTGGCGCTGCACGGCCCGGCCGGCGACGCCGTGCGCCGGGGGCGGGTGGCCGGGCACCCGGCGTCGCCGCCCCTGGACCGGGCCGGGGTGCGCCGGGCGCTGGCCGAGGCGACGGCGCTGGTGATGGGCTCGCGCTGGCCCGAGAACGCCCCCCTGGTGGTGCTCGAGGCCCGGGCCGCCGGCTGCCCGGTGGTGGCCCCGCGCGCGGGAGGCATCCCCGAGCTGGTCGAGGAGGGCCGCGACGGCTGGCTGTACGCCCCGGGCGACGCCGACGACCTCGCCCGGGGCGTACAGCCAGCC
>WGAH01000060.1 GCA_015489145.1 Deltaproteobacteria bacterium | reverse complement strand
CGGCGGCGGGGGAGGCGGGGCCCTGCTGCTGCTGCCCCTCGTCGCCCTGCGCCGCCGGGTCAGGCCGCGAGGCGGGCGAGGAGCGCCTTGAGGAAGGCGTAGAACGGCGCCACCGAGGCGATGCGGACCCGCTCGTCCGGCGAGTGGGCGCCCTCGACGTCGGGGCCGAAGCTGATCATGTCGAGGCCCGGGTAGCGCTCGCCGATGAGGCCGCACTCCAGGCCGGCGTGGACCGCCTTGACCTCGGGGGCCGCGCCGAGCACCTCGGCGTGGACCTCGCGGGAGAGCGCGAGCACCGGCGAGTCGAGGTTCGGCTTCCAGCCGGGGTAGCTCGCCTCCATGAGGACGCTGGCGCCGGCGTGCTCGAACAGGGCGCGCAGGGCGTCGCGGGTGGCCTCCAGCTCGCTGCCGACGCTGGAGCGGCTGGCGCAGACCGCCTCGACCCGCGCCAGGGCCCCGTCGGCCTCCCAGCGCACGACGCCGAGGTTGTTGGAGGTCTCGACGAGGCCGGGCACGTCGCGGCTCATCGCCAGCACCCCGCTCGGGGCGGCCAGGAGCGCCGCGAGCATCGCCCGGGGGTCGGCGGCCACCCGGGGCACCTCCGCCTCGGTGACGGTGAGGGCGAGGTCGGGGTCGGTGGGGAAGGCCGCCCGCAGCTCGGCGGCGAGCTCGGCGGCCAGCGCGGCGAAGGCCTCGGCCTGCTCGGCGGGCACGGCCACGTCGGCCCAGGCCTCGCGGGGGATGGCGTTGCGCTTGCTGCCGCCCTCGAAGCGGCCGAGGTCGACGGGAATGCCGGCGCGGCGGGCGCGGTCGAGGAGGCGCAGGGCGAACTTGAGGGCGTTGCCGCGGTTCTCGATGATGTCCATCCCCGAGTGGCCGCCGGCGAGGCCGCGCACGGCCACCCGCCGCCCGACGGTGCCGGCCGGCGCCTCGACCAGGGGCAGCCGCCAGCGCGCCACCACGTCGCCGCCGCCGGCGCAGCCGACGTAGAGCGCGCCGAGCTCCTCGGTGTCGAGGTTGAGCAGGGTGCGTCCGGTGACGAAGCCGGGCTCGAGGCTGGCGGCGCCGGTGAGGCCGCGCTCCTCGTCGATGGTGCACAGGATCTCCAGCGGGCCGTGGACCGCGTCCGGGTCCTCGGCGACGGCCATCGCGCTGGCGACGCCCAGGCCGTTGTCGGCGCCCAGCGTGGTGCCCTCGGCGGTCACGAAGTCGCCGTCCACCTTCAGGCGGATCGGGTCGCGGGTGAAGTCGTGGTCCACGTCGGCGTTCTTCTCGCACACCATGTCGAGGTGGCCCTGGAGCACCACCGTGGGCCGGTCGTCGAGACCCGGCGAGGCCGGCACGCGCACGACGACGTTGCCCACGGCGTCCTGCCGGGCCTCCAGGCCGCGCTCGGCGGCCCAGTCGAGCACGAAGCGGGCGGCGGCCTCCTCGTGGCCGGAGCACCGGGGGATGGCCGAGAGGGCTGCGAAGTTCTTCCAGACGAGGCGGGGTTCGAGATCCGTGACCTGCATGGCGGCCTCCTTGCGCCGGCGGCCTAACCGGGCGCGGAGGAGGCCGGCGGCTCAGCGGACGACGGTGCCGTCGTCGCGCACGAGGGCGTGGAGGTGGGTGGTGCCGGGGCCGAGGCTGAGGCCGGTGATCAGCTCGCCCTCGCGGACGGCGGCGGCGATGCCCTGGGAGGCGAGCACCCGCAGGGTGCCCGTCGCCGGATCGAGCCGGGGCCCCTCGGGGAGCAGGTCGCCCTCCTCGACCAGCTCGAGCTCGAGGACGTGGACGTCGGCGTCGCCGGCGCGTTCGCCCGGGCTGGCGCGCACGACCCGGCCGCGCACCACCCGGGGCGGGCGCTGGAGGGCGCGGGCCCGCCGCAGCCGGGTGACGGCGAACAGGGCGCCGAGCAGCGCGATCACGCCCACGACCTTGATCGTGGGTGAGGAGAGGACGAGGACCACGGCCACGACGAGCACCAGCAGGACGAGCGCCGCCGTGACGGCGGGGCTGGCGGGCTGCCGCAGCGCGGGGGCGACCTCGTGTCGGTAGACCTTGCGCCAGTCCACGGGACCTCCTGGGGGTGCGGCCCGCCGCTGGGGCCGACGGAGGCGGCGTCGTGGAGCCGCGCGGCTCCCGCCGCTCCTCCAGGATACCGCGTGGACCCGTGGCCCGTGCGCGTCGGTTTTCGACGCGCGGCTGGGGTCTGGAGGGCGCTCAGCGCGCCAGCCAGCCGGCGAGGTTCATGCAGAAGTCCACCGCCGACAGCCGGTACTTCTCCATGCGGACGTGGCGGTTTCCGAGGATGTCGGAGCCGGGGATGACGGCGAAGCGGCCCCCTCCGGCGGGCTTCGCCGCCAGGAGCACGCTCTCGCGCGTGTCGTGGACGAGGCGGGCCACCGTCTCGGCCCCGTCCACCCGGGCGAGGGGCTGGCCGGCGGGCATGCGGAGGCGCCGGATGCGGGCGGTGATCGCCGGGTCGCCGGCGACCTTCCAGGCGCGGTTGCCGCGGTCGGCGTTGGGCTCGAAGCGCACGGCGAGGCCGAAGCGATCCTGGAGCTGCCGCCCCGCCGCCGACCGCGCCGACCGCCGGCTCGCCAGCCACAGCACCGTGCCGCCGCGGGCGAGGGTGGCGTCCAGGGCCGCGAGGTCGGCCTCGCCGAGCGCCTCGGTGGGGGCCGCGAGGACGAGGGCGTCGTGGCCGGCCTCGGGACCGCGCCCCAGCCACACCTCGACGCCGGGCTGCTTCTGGAGGTGCTCGAAGAAGGTGAACAGGTCGCGCGGGTCCTTGGAGGGCACGCGCTGGTCGGGACGGTGGCTGTTCGTGACGAGGATGTCGGCCGGGGTGGCGAGGGCGCGCGCCGCCCACGCCCCGCCGAGGCCCGCCGCCAGCCCCGCCGCCACCGCCAGGGCCGCCCACCGCCGACGGCTGGCGAGGCCGAGGCCGAGGGCCGCCAGCCGTCGGCGGTGGGCGGCCCTGGCG
>WGAH01000059.1 GCA_015489145.1 Deltaproteobacteria bacterium | reverse complement strand
TCGGCAACGTGGCCGCCGGCGGCCACGTTGCCGACGAAGCTCACGCCGCTCACGCTGAGGGGATCGGTGCAGTCCGTGGCGTAGATCGCGCCCCCGGAGACGGCGGCGTCGTTGCTGTCGAAGCTGCCGTCCACCAGCTCGACGGCGCCCCCGTCCACGGCGATGGCGCCGCCGTTGCCGGTGCGGGCGGCGTTGTCCACCCAGCTCCCGCCGTCGTCGGAGAACAGCGCGTCCGAGCCCACCGCCACCCCGCCCCCGTCGTCGGCCTCGTTCTGGTCGAAGACGCAGTCCGCGCAGCTCGCCGTCGCGGAGCTGGCGACCCGGATCGCCGCCCCGGTGGACTCGGCCTCGTTGGTCTCGAAGCTCACCGCGTCGAGCACGGCGCTGCTGCCGTCGGTGATGTCGAGGGCGCCGCCCGCCCAGGCGAGGTTGTCGGTGAAGTCGAGGTCGCTGCCCGTGAAGCTCGAGGAGCCGCGCAGGTGGACGGCCCCGCCGGTGTAGCCGGAGGTGTAGGCCGCCGAGACGGCGCCCTGCACCGAGCCCCCGGACCAGCTCACCGTGGCGCGGCCGTCGGCGTACAGCGCGCAGCCGTCGCCCTGGTCGGTGCCCGGGGAGAGCACGTCCACGTCGGTGAGGTCCAGGGTCGCGCCGTCGACGTAGGCGAAGCCGCCGGAGTAGCGCGACTCGGTGTAGTAGACGGCGCAGCGCTCGAGGCTCACGCTCGCCGAGCCGAGGTAGAGGCTGCCGCCCCAGGTCGCCTGGGAGCCGTAGATCGTGCAGTCCGCGATGGAGACGGTCGCGCCGGCCTCGGCGTAGAGGTCGCCGCCGTAGGCGGCCCGGTTGTCGACGAACTCCACCGAGGCGAAGTCCAGGGTCGCGCCCCGGGCCACCACGGCGCCCCCCTGGCCGGTGGAGGCCGTGCCGGCGCCGTCGAAGACGATGTCCTGGAAGCTCGCGGTGGCGTACTCGGCGACCACGCCGTGCGCCCCGTCGGGGGTGACCGTGAAACCCTCGATGACGACGCCGCTCTCGCCGCTGTCCATCGTGATGGCGTCCTCGCCCCGCGGCGGCGCCAGCCAGGTGGTCGCCGCGCCGGCGACGCCCCGAATCGTGAGCTGCTTGCCCCGCAGGTCCAGCGCCTCGGCCCAGGTCCCGGCGGCCACCTCGATGACGTCGCCGTCCGAGGCCTCGTCGATGGCCGCCTGGATGCTGGAGTAGCCGCTGCTGCCCACGGTGATCGTGGCGGCCCCGGCGCGCCGGAGGGGGGCGAGCAGCAGGAGGATCAGCGGGGCGGACGCGAGAGGACGACGCACGGCGGGCACCTCGGCTGCCCCCCGCTTCGGTCTCCGCCGCGCCACCTTGAGCGGCTTGGGAGGGGCCCCGCGGCCCGGAGCTCAGGCGCGCCCGCCGTCCTCCTTCTGGAGCTCCTCGTACAGGCGGCGCTTGGGCTCGAAGACGGAGCTCGGGGCGTCGCTGGAGGTGTCGGCCATGCCGCTGACCACCTTGCCGCCCACCCGGTCGAGCACCCGGGTCATCGCCCCCCGCGCGATCTTCTTCAGCAGCCGTCGTCCGATGCCCATGCGCGCCTCCGCGATCCGGGGCCCGCGGGCCGGGAGGACGGCCGCGGTCGCCGGTCCCTCCAGGCTAAGGCAGGCCCTCGGCGCCAGCAAGCCCCCGGGGTACGATGCCGCCATGCCCGACGCCGCCCCGCCCGACGCCGCGCGCCGCGTCGACCTCGCCCTGGCCCGCGCCGCCGACGGCAGCCTCGCCCTGCACCTCCGCGTGGCCGGCGGGCGCGCCGTGCTCCGCCTGGACGTCGGCGGGGTGCAGGCGGACGGCACCGCCGTCGAGGAGGGCGTGGAGACCGGCATCGCCCCCGAGGAGCTCGCCGGCGGCTCCCTCGCCCTGGCCTGGGACGACGGCCGGCGGGAGCGCTGGTTCTTCGACGCCCTCGACCCGGCCGCCCTCGCCGCCCTGGAGGTCGGGCGCCTCCACCCCCTCCGCCCGCGGCGGGCTCGGGA
>WGAH01000058.1 GCA_015489145.1 Deltaproteobacteria bacterium | reverse complement strand
GCGGTGGCGGCGTCGATGACCGTGAGCTTGCCGTCTTCGAGGCGGCCCACGGTGTCGAGGACCACGCAGGCGAAGGGGCGGGGGCCCTCGGCGAGGAGCTGCTTCGCGCCCTGCAGGCCGGACTCCTCCCCGCTGGTGAAGCCGAAGATCACGGCGCGGGGACGGGCCGGCTCGGTGGCGAGCTGCCGGGCGAGGGCCAGGGCGACGGCGACCCCGCTGGCGTTGTCGTCGGCGCCGGGGTGGACCTTGCCCGCGTCTCCGGCGTGAGCGTCGGGCCAGCCGGTGCCGAGGTGGTCGAGGTGGGCCATCACCAGCACCGGCGCGAGCTCCGGGTCGGTGCCGGGCACCTCGGCGACGAGGTTGGTGAGGGTCGTCTCGCCGTCGGGGCCGCGGCCGCTGAAGGCGTGGCGGAAGCCGTCGCCGACGGGCTTCAGGCCGGCCTCGGCGAGCGCCTTCTCGACGAGGGCCGTCGCCGCCTCCAGGCCCGGGCTGCCGACGCCGCGCCCGCCGTAGCGCTCCGGGTCGGCGAGCTCGACGGCGACGGCGGCGACCTGGTCGGGGTCGAACAGGCCGGGGACCGGGGCGAGGGGCTTGCGCTCGGGCAGCGCGGGCTTCGCCGCGGCGCCGCCGCCGAGGTCGACCACCAGCGGCGAGTCGGTGGGCGCCCAGGCGCCCTTGGCCACGTTGGTCGGCGCCTCGCCCTCGAAGCCGAGCCAGCCGTAGCGGGTGTAGTGGGGAAGCTTGCGCTCCAGGCCGGGAATCGCGGCGACCGGGCCGGCGACCCAGCCCCAGGCGTGCTCCGGGGAGGGGGCGCGGGCGACGACGACGGCGGACTGGCCGGCCTCGGCGGTGAAGGTGCCGTCGGGGAGCGCGACGGCGCCGTCGGCGGGCCGGGCCTCGGTGCGCTCCAGCACCGTGCCGGCGAAGCGGTTGGTCCAGCCGAGCACCCAGGCGTCGCCGTCGGGCAGCGCGTCGAGCTCGCTGTCGAGGACGACGCGGGCCTCGGCGGGCTTCGCCCAGTGCTCCGCCAGGGCCGTCCAGGCGGCGCGCTCGTCTTCCGGGGCGTCGGCCGGCAGCACGAAGAGCTTGTCCTCGGCGCCCATGAGGGTGCTGATCGCCGGCGGCACCTCCAGCGGGTCGAGGCGGCGCATCACGTCGAACTCCGGGTCCACGTCGACGCGGACGGGGCGGTGCGCGGTCCGCACGCTCAGCTCGCCCTCGCGGCCGGACAGGGCGAGCTCGGCCTCGACGGTCTCGCCGTCCTCGGCGGTGACCACCACCGGAACCACGACGGGAAAGGGATCCTCGTCCTGCACCTGCGCGAGGCGCACCCGGGTGGTCCACGGGCCCTCGCCGCCCTCGGGCTCGACCACCGCGGCGTCGGCCACCGCGATCTTCGGGGCGCCGGTGCGGGTGGTCCAGGCCTCGAACCAGGCGGTCCAGTCCTGGCCGCTCGCCTCGCTCACCGCCCGGGCCAGGCCGTCGAAGCCGACGCGCCGGAAGCGGTCGGCCTCGGCGAAGTGGCGCATCGCCGCCAGGAAGCCCTCGTCGCCGAGGGCGCGGCGCACCATGTGGTCGATCATCAGCGCCTTGCCGTAGCCGACGGCCTCGCTCGACGCGCTGTTCCGCCCGCCGAACTCGACGAGGGGGAAGTCGTTGTCGGCGCGCACGAAGGCGGTGTACTTCTGGAGCGTGTTGCGGCGGTAGGTCGCCCCCTCGCCGCGGTCCTCGGCGAAGAGGTGGTCGGCCATGTAGGCGGTGAGCCCCTCGCACCAGTTGCCGCCGGCCGGGTCGACGTAGACCGAGTTGCCCCACCAGTTGTGCAGCAGCTCGTGGGGGTAGGAGCTGCTGATGATCCACGGCATGCGGATCACCTCGGGGCCGAGCAGGGTGAAGCCCGGCATCCCGTAGCCGGTCTCCCAGAAGTTCTCGACGAGGGCGAAGCCGCGGTAGGGGTAGGGCGGCAGCATGCTCTCGTAGAGGCGCAGGTAGCGGCGGGTGGCCTGCAGGTAGCGCCAGGCGAGGCCCGGGTCGTCCTCGCGCAGGAAGACCCGCAGGTCGACCGGGCCGCCGGCGCCCTCCACCCGGTCCTCCCAGCTGTGCCAGGGGCCGGCCACCAGGTAGATCTCGTCGACGGGATCGGGGCTCTCCCAGCGCACGGCGCGGCCCTCGGGCCCGTCGGCGTGGAGCGTGCGCTCGCCCTGGCTCACCGCGTCCCAGGGCGGGGTGAGGCCGTCCACCTGGAGGGTGAAGTCGACGAGGCCGTCGCCGAAGGTGGGCACCCACCAGCTCGCGCCGGCGAGGAAGACGCCCTGCTCGTCGACGATGCCCGGGGTCTGCTGGAAGGAGCGCTGGTACTCCTCGGCGCCCTGCTCGATGGGGTGGTGGATGGGTCCGGCGTAGCGGAGCACGACGGGAAGGCGCTCGCGGCGCTTGCGGGGCACGAGGCGCCAGGCGGTGACGGGCACCTCGTCGGGCAGGGCCTCCGAGGAGGCGTTGAGGCCGAAGAAGTCGGCCCGCACCGGCCCGTCGATGCGCTCGAGCTTCCAGCCGGGGGTCTCGACGCTGACGTCGAGGCCGGCGTGGAGGAGGAAGCGCCAGCCGCCGTCGGCGTCGGGCACGAGGTCGGCGCCGGGGGTGATCGCGTCGGTGACGGCGACGGCGTGCGCCGCCGGGTCGAGGCGCACCTCGAGGTCGTGGTGGACGAGGACGCCGGCGAGGGCCGGGTGGGCGAGGAGGGCGAGGAGGGCGGACATCACGGCTCCGGGGAGGGGGAC
>WGAH01000057.1 GCA_015489145.1 Deltaproteobacteria bacterium | reverse complement strand
GCCCCCTACCCCGAGGAGGCGCGCCGCGCCGGCCTCAGCGGCGACGTGCTCCTCGACCTCGACGTCGACGCGGAGGGCCGGGTGACCGCCGCCCGGGTGATCGCCGGCGCCGGCCACGGCTTCGACGAGGCGGCGATCCAGGCCGCCCTGAACCTGCGCTTCGAGCCCGCCCTCGACGAGACCGGCCAGCCGGTGCCCGCCACGATCACCTGGCTCGCCACCTTCGACCTCGACGCGATTCCGCCCCTGTCCATCGAGGGGCGGGTCCTCCGCGCCGGCGGGGCCGGGCCGGTGGCCGGGGCCGAAATCGAGGTGAGCCCCGCCGAGCCCACCCCCGGGGCCGAGGTGCCGGTCCACCGCGCCACCGCCGGCGCCGACGGCGCCTTCGAACTCGCGGGCCTGCCCCCGGGGCGCTGGCTGCTCCGGGCCAGCGCGCCGGGCCTGGCCCCCGAGACCGTGCCCGTCGAGGTCGTGGAGGGCGAGGTCGCCACGGTGCGCGTGATCCTGCGGCCCTCCGACGAGGCGGACTTCCAGGATGTCGACGACGTCATCGTCGTCGTGGGCGAGGCCAGCGGCGCCGAGGTCGCCGCCCGCCCCCTGCGCGCCGACGAGATCCGCCGGGTCCCCGGCACCGCCGGCGACGTCGTGCGCGCCGTGCAGTCCCTGCCCGGCGTCAACCGCACCCCCTTCAACAGCGGCCAGATCATGGTGCGCGGCACCGCCCCCGAGGACTCCGCCACCGACCTCGCCGGCCTCGCCATCCCCATCGTCTTCCACTTCGGCGGGCTGACCACGGTGATCGGCTCCGACATGCTGTCGCGGGTCGTCTTCCTGCCCGGCCTGCAAGGCGTGCGCTACGGTCGCCGCCTCGGCGGCGTCGTCGACCTCGAGCCCCTCGACGACCACCCGGACCGCCCCGCTGGACACCTCGGCGTCGACCTGCTCCAGTCCGAGGCCTTCCACCGCCAGCCGGCGGGCCCCCGCTGGGACGCCGCCCTGTCGGTGCGCCGCTCCTACCTCGACGCCATCGCCGCCCCCTTCCTCGACCTCGACCCCTCGGTGAGCCTCCAGCTCCCCCGCTACGGCGACCTCGCCTTCCAGGTGGGCCGCCAGGGGGAGGGCGAGGACCGGCTGCAGGCGATGCTCCTCGCCTCCTCGGACAAGGTGCGGCTCACCCAGGTCCAGGGCTCGACCACCACCGACTCCTCCCTCACCATCGGCTTCGAGAAGCTGCTGCTCCGCGGGAGCTGGCGCCGCCGGGGCTGGACCCTGTCGGGCGCCCTCCTCGGCGGCCCCGAGCGCACGGAGATGCGCTTCATGAGCGACGACGAGGCCTGGGAGCGCACGAAGCGCCTCGCCGGCCGGGCCGAGGCCTGGCACCCCCCGGGGGAGGGGCGGGACGGATGGCGCATCGGCGCCGAGGCCGAGGCGCTCCAGACCGAGCTGAACTACCAGGTCTCCGGGACGACCGGCGCCTACACCTTCGACACCTCGGAGT
The DNA here is from genome assembly GCA_015489145.1 of Deltaproteobacteria bacterium. Classification (GTDB taxonomy): domain Bacteria; phylum Myxococcota_A; class UBA796; order UBA796; family UBA2385; genus S143-5. The sequence goes on along the minus strand of WGAH01000057.1, from coordinate 2,635 downwards.
GGGGCCGCACCCTCGCCCTCGGGCCCGGGGTCTACGTCGAGCAGGTCAACGAGGAGGGCGACCTGAGCTGGAGCGAGGGCGTGCGCCTCGACGGGCTGGCCACCTCGAGCGGCTACCTCGCCGCGACCGTCGATCCGCGCCTCTGGGTGGAGTGGGCCCCCGGAGGGGCCGGCAGCCTGCGCCTCGTCGTGGGGCACTACAGCCAGTTCCCCGAGTTTCGCGAGATCCTCGAGGGCACGAACGGCAACCCGGACCTGCGCCCCGAGCGGGCGATCCAGGCCGGCCTGGTGGGCAGGCACCGCGTCGACGAGCGCATCACGCTGGAGGGCACCCTGTACGCCTCCTGGATGCGCGACCTCGTCGTCGGCCGGGAGGACCGCTTCGAGCTGGCCTTCGAGCTGCCCCCGCCCCTGCCCCTCGACACGAGCGCCTACAGCAACGACGGCACGGGCCGGGCCTACGGCTTCGACGGCCTGGCCCGCTTCGAGGACGAGCGCACGCTGGCCTGGCTCGGCCTGAGCCTGAGCCGCTCGGTGCGGGTGAACCACCCCGGCGAGGACCCCGAGCTGTTCGCCTACGACCAGCCCGTGCAGCTCACCGCCGTCGCCTCGCGCCGCCTCGGCGACCCGTGGCAGGTCGGGGCCCGCTTCCGCTACACCAGCGGCAACCCCTACACCCCGGCGGTCAACCACGTCCTCGACCTCGACACCCACGAGTGGGTGCCGGTCCACGGGGCCATCACCAGCGAGCGCATGCCCCCCTGGTGGGCCCTCGACCTGCGCGTCGACCGGTGGTTCACCTTCCGGCGCTGGCGGCTGGCGGCGATGCTCGACGTGCAGAACGCCACCAACCACGACAACATCGAGCTGATCTACTGGAGCCGGGACTGGAGCGAGGAGCTGCCGGTCCACGGCCTGCCGATCCTGCCGGTCCTCGGCCTGCGAGGTGAGTGGTGAGGAGGGCGATCCCGCTGCTGCTGTCGGCGGCCTGCAGCCAGGCCGGCCTCGACCTCTCGCTCATCGACGACGTGCGGGTGGTGGCGATGGTGGCCGATCCCCCCGAGGTCGGCCCCGGCGAGTCGGCCACGATCCGCGTCACCGTCGCCGACCCCCTGCGCCGCGCCCCGGAGCTGATGGTGTGGGCCTGCACCCCCGTCGCCGGGGTCTGCCTGGAGTCGAGCTACCTCGGGCTCCCCGACCGCCTGGCCCTGCTGGCCACCGTCAACGGCACCGCCACCTACACCCAGCCGATCCCCGAGCTCGACCTGTCCGACGACGCCGTCTTCGAGCCCCGCCTGTGGGCGCTGGCCTGCGCGCCGGGGCTGTGCCCCATCTTCGACGAGGCCCGCGAGCGCCTCGACCGCGGCGCCTCCTCGGCGGCGCTGGAGGCCGACCTCGCCCACCCCGAGTCCTGGATGGGCGACCTGCCCTGGGACGGCGTCCACCTCGCCACCCACACCTACCGCGCCTCGACGGCCGCCGAGGAGGACCGCAACGTCAACCCGGTCTACGAGCCCCGCTTCCCGGGGGGGAACGACGAGCAGATCGAGATCGCCCCGGGGGCCACCCTCGACGTGAACTTCTGGTCGGGCGACCAGAACGGCGACAACGTGCGCGCCTACGCCGCCACCACCGTCGGCACCTTCCCCGATCCCGACGCCGAGGTCGACGGCAACGCCGCGCGCCTGCTCTACGTCGCCCCCGACCAGCCCCAGGAAGGCGACATCTACGTGGTCTTCGAGGACGGCCACGGCGGCGAGGCGCTCTACCGGCAGCACGTCGTGGTGCGGTAGCGCGCGCCCGCCGGGTCACATCTGCCAGCCCACCCCGAGGCCGAAGCGGGTGAAGGCGTCGGTGAGCTGCCCCACCGGCTGCTTCTCGCCGGAGCCGTCCTGGGAGTAGACCGTGCTGTCGCGGCTGAGGCTGCCGAGCCGGGCCTGCACGGTGAGCTGCTCGGTGAGCGCGTAGCCGACGGTGAGGTCGGTGGCGAAGGAGTAGACCGGGAAGCCGTCCACGATGCCCGCCTCGAGCCCCGCCAGGCCGAACAGCCGGCCGGCCTCGGCGCCGGCCTCGACGCCGACCAGGGCCCCGCTCACCACGAGGTTCTCGTAGGTGAGGTAGGGGCGACCGTCCTGCATCTCCTGCTTGAACACGAGGAAGTCGTTGCTCGCGAAGCCGAGGCGCGCGCCGACGTGGTAGAGGTTGCCGCCCCGGCGGATCGGGTAGCGCCCGAGCAGCACCGCCCGGAAGTCGGTGAGCCAGTCGGGAATCGGCTCGTCGAAGGCGGTGCCGAGGTCCATCGACCAGCGGGCGGTGCTCAGCGACAGCTCCGCCCCGCCGTAGTCGAAGCCCGGCGACCAGGCCCGCGCCCGCAGGCCGAGGCCGGCGGCCCCGCCCGGCGAGCCGGCGTCGCCCCCGACGGTGATCGTGGTGTCGTAGAGGGGGCCGGTCGAGGTGAGGGGCTTCTGCTGGTAGCTGTAGAGCCCGCCGACGTAGCCCGCCTCGACCCGCAGCCAGGGGTGCTCGCCCGGCGCGGCGGCCTCGCGCTGCTTTTCGACCTGCTGGCCGGTGGCGGCCGTCGTGCCCAGGGTCGCCGGCTGGGCACGACGGCCGCCACCGGCCAGCAGGTCGAAAAG
>WGAH01000056.1 GCA_015489145.1 Deltaproteobacteria bacterium | reverse complement strand
TCCTCGTCGAGGCGGTGGCCGACCGGCTCCCGGAGGGGGGGCTTCCGGCGCGGGTCGCCTGGGTGGGGGTGGCCGCCGACCCGGGCAGCCGCACCTTCCCGGTGCGCGTCGAGGCCGACAACCCCGACCGGGCGGTGCGCCCGGGCATGCACGCCCGGGTCCGCCTGGTGCTCGAACGCCGCGAGGACGTGCTGCGCGTGCCCGACGAGGCGGTCCGCAGCGCGTCGGGCGCCGAGTGGGTGATGGTGGTCCGCGACGGGACGGCCCGCCGCGTGCCGGTGGAGACCGGCCTGGACGGCGACCAGGGCGTCGAGGTGCGCGGCGAGCTCGCCGCGGGGGACCTCGTCGTCGTGAAGGGAAACTTCGGCCTTCCCGACGGGGCGAAGGTCGAGCTGCAGGCGGAGTAGCCCGTGCGCCTCACCGACTTCTCCGTCGACCGCCCCGTCGCGATCTCGATGATGATCCTCATCGCGGTGGTGATGGGGGTGGTGAGCCTGCTGCGCCTCGGCGTCGACCTGATGCCCGACATCGACTACCCGACGCTCACGATGATGGTGCGCTACCCCGGCGCGCCCTCCGAGGAGGTCGAGAGCATCGTCGCCCGGCCCTACGAGGCGGCCGTCAGCGGCGTGAGCGGCGTCGAGAAGGTGCAGTCGATCAGCCAGGAGGACGTCTGCTACCTGCTGATCGACTTCGCCTGGGGCACCGACCTCGACGCCGCCGCCGGCGACGTGCGCGAGGCGGCGAGCTACGTCGAGCCCTACCTGCCCGACGACGTGGAACGGCCGGTGATCCTCAAGTTCAGCCTCACCGCCTTCCCCGAGGCGATCTACGCGGTGCGGGGCATGGACGACACCGCCCGCCTGCGCGAGCTGCTCCGCGACGTGGCCCAGCCGCGCTTCGAGCGCCTCGACGGCGTGGCCCAGGCCAGCTTCTTCGGCGGGCGCGAGGAGGAGATCCAGGTCGCCGTCGACCGGGCCGCCCTCGAGGGCGTCGGCACCGACCTCGACACGATCGTGCGGGCGCTGCGCGCCGACAACCTCGACATGCCCGCCGGGCGGCAGGTCCACCAGCGCCGGGAGGTGCTGCTCCGCACGGTGGGCACCTACCGGAGCCTCGACGCGGTGCGCGACACGGTGGTCGGCATCTCCCGCCGAACCGGGGCGCCGGTGCGCCTCGGGGCCGTCGCCCGGGTGCGGCGCGGCTTCCGCGAGCGGCGCAACCTCGTCCTCGCCGACGGCCGCGAGTCGGTCATGCTCGTGCTGATGAAGGAGGCCGGCGCCAACCCGCTGGTGGTGCAGCGGGCCTTCCTCGCCGAGCTGGAACGGGTGAAGAAGGTCCTTCCCGAAGGCATCGAGTTCGGCCGCCTGATGGACATCGGCAAGGTGATCCGCCTGCTCGTGAACTCGGTGGTGCAGAACGGCGTGGTCGGGGCGCTGCTCGCCATCGTGATCATGTACGCCTTCCTGCGGGCGGTGCGGCCGACGCTGACCATCGCCCTGGTGGTGCCGCTGAGCCTGCTCGTCACCTGCATCCCGATCTACCTGTCCGGCGACACGCTGAACATGATGACGATGGGCGGACTGGTGCTCGGCATCGGGATGCTGGTCGACAACGCCGTCGTCGTCATCGAGAACATCTACCGGCACATCGAGTCCGGCGCCGACCGCCGGACCGCGGCGAAGCGCGGCGCCGGCGAGGTGGGCATGGCGATCACCGCCTCGACGCTCACCACGGCGGTGGTGTTCCTGCCGATCCTGTTCTCCCAGGGCCTCGCCGGCCGGCTGGCGAAGGGCCTGGCGCTCACCGTGGCCGCGGCGCTGTTCTCCTCGCTGTTCGTCGCCCTGACCATCGTGCCGATGCTCGCCCGCGTGTTCTTCTCGTCGAGGCTCGACGCGCGCGAGCTGGCCGGCGGCGCGCGCTTTCGCCGCTTCCAGGCGCGGTACGAGCGCCTCCTCGGCTGGTGCCTGCGCCACCGGGGCCGCACGCTCGGCGGGGTCGGCGCGCTCCTCGTCCTCACCCTGGGCCTCGTGCCCTTCATCGGCGCCGAGTTCATGCCGCCCACCGACGATCCGATCCTGATGGCCAAGATCTCCTTCCCGATCGGCACCGCGATGGAGGAGACGGTGCAGGCCGTGGATCGCGTGACGGCCGTCGTGCGCCAGTTCCCCGACGTCGAGCTGGTGGGCTCGATGGTGGGCGTGGACGAGAACGATCCCACCCAGGGCCTGTCCGAGACGAACCCGGCCGGCGTGCACGAGGCGGTGTTGTTCGTGCGCCTGCGCGACAAGGAGGACCGGCAGGTGCCGACCAACGAGGCGCTGCAGGCCCTCATGCGCGAGCGCTTCCCCCGGGTCGAGGGCATGAACGTCGAGTTCGTGCCCATCGGCGGGGCGATGGGCCAGTCGACCCACCCGATCGAGGTGGAGGTCTACGGTCCCGACCTCGACGAGCTGAACACGCTGGCGCAGCGCGTCGCCGACCGCATGAGGCAGGTGCCGGGCATCGTCGACGTGCAGAGCAGCCTCCAGGTCGCCAAGCCCGAGCGTCACGTCGTCGTCGACCGGGATCGCGCCGCCGCCTTCGGCCTCACGACGGGGCAGGTCGCGATGGCCGTCAAGACCGCCACCCTCGGCACCGTGGCCACCCGTTTCCGGGAAAAGGGCGACGAGATCGACGTGCGGGTGCGCCTCGCCGAGGCCGACCGCGCCACGCCGGAAGCGCTGCTGAACATCCTCGTGCCGACCCCGCTGGGACGGAGCGTGCGCCTCGGGCAGGTGGCCCACCTGGAGGACGGTCTGGGTCCCGTGAGAATCGACCGGGAGAACCAGTCGCGTCGCGTGACGGTGCGGGCCAACCTCGAGGGGGTGGACCTCGCCGGGGCGATGGCGGCGGTCCAGGCCGCCGTCGAGCCCCTGCGCGCCGCCCTGCCCCCGGGCTACGACATCGCCTACGGCGGGCAGTACCAGGACATGCGGGAGGCCTTCGGCCAGCTCCTCGGCGCGCTCGTCCTGGCGGTGCTGCTCGTCTACATGGTCATGGCCGCGCAGTTCGAGAGCTTCGCCCACCCCTTCACGATCATGTTCACGATGCCCCTCGCGATCATCGGCGTGCTGCTCGCCTTCTTCCTCACGCGCACCACGCTGAGCGTGCCGAGCTTCCTCGGCGTGATCATGCTGGCCGGCATCGTGGTCAACAACGGCATCGTGATGGTGGACACGATCAACCAGCTCCGGGCCGGCGGGCGGGAGATCCTCGACGCGGTGGCGACGGGAGCGGCCACGCGGCTGAGGCCCGTGCTGATCACCTCGCTCACGACCATCTTCGCGATGGTGCCCATGGCCGTGAGCCGGCAGCAGGGCTCCGAGACGATGGGCCCCCTCGCCCTCACGATCATCGGCGGCCTGAGCGCCGCGACGGTGTTCACCCTGGTCGTCGTGCCCGTCGTCTACATCCTCGTCGACCGCCTCGCCGCCCGCGGCGTCGCCCTCTGGAGCCGCCTCGTCCACCCGGAGGAGGCGCGGCCGGCGGGATGAGGGACACGCTCGGCTCAAGCCACCCGCTCCACAAGCGGGCACCCGCCGGGTCCCGCCTGTCCCTTCCGATACTCGGGCTCGTTGAATGCTCCGGTGGAAGGTGATACCGTCGGGCCTCGTCGCGCCGAGGTGCCTCGTGCGCGCTCGCCGCTCAACCGGAGGAGCCGACCTCGATGGCCGACCCCAGGGTTTCCGTTGAAGAACCCGCAACGAACCCCGGTGTCGCGGAGGGCGCGGTCCACCGCCACGTCGAAGGAATCCCGAACCGATGGAACAAGCACAGCTCAACTGGATCGCCAACTTCATCTGGGGCATCGCCGACGACGTGCTGCGCGACCTCTACGTGCGCGGCAAGTATCGTGACGTCATCCTGCCCATGACGGTGCTGCGGCGGCTCGACGCCGTGCTGGAGCCCACCAAGCAGGCGGTCCTCGAGATGAAGGCCCGGCTCGACGAGGCGGGGATCACCAACCAGGATCCCGCGCTGCGCCAGGCAGCCCGGCAGGCCTTCTACAACACCTCGCAGTTCACCCTGCGCGACCTCAGGGCCCGCGCCAGTCAGCAGCGACTCCGCCAGGACTTCGAGGCCTACCTCGACGGTTTCTCGCCCAACGTCCAGGAAATCCTGGAGAACTTCGAGTTCCGCAACCAGATCCCGCGCCTCGGCAAGGCCGACGCGCTCGGCACCCTGATCGAGAAGTTCCTGTCGCCCGACATCAACCTGAGCCCGTACCCGGTCGTCGATCCCGACGGCACCGTGCGGCAGCCCGGCCTCGACAACCACGGCATGGGCACCGTCTTCGAGGAGTTGATTCGCCGGTTCAACGAGGAGAACAACGAGGAGGCCGGCGAACACTGGACGCCGCGCGACGCGGTGAAGCTCATGGCGAACCTGATCTTCCTGCCGGTCGCCGACGAGATCGTTTCGGGCACCTACCTGCTCTACGACGGCGCCTGCGGCACCGGCGGCATGCTGACCGTGGCCGAGGAGACGCTGCGGCAGCTCGCGGAACAGCACGGCAAGCAGGTCTCGACCCACCTGTACGGCCAGGAGATCAACGCCGAGACCTACGCCATCTGCAAGGCCGACCTGCTGCTGAAGGGCGAGGGCGACGAGGCGGACAACATCGTCGGCGGCCCCGAGTTCTCGACCCTCTCGAACGACGCGTTCCCGTCCCGCGAGTTCGACTTCATGCTCAGCAACCCGCCCTACGGCAAGAGCTGGAAGAGCGACCTCGAGCGGATGGGCGGCAAGAAGGGCGTCAAGGACCCGCGCTTCGTCGTGCAGCACAAGGGCGAGGAGCTGTCGCTCGTCACGCGCACCAGCGACGGCCAGATGTTGTTCCTGGTGAACATGCTCTCCAAGATGAAACACGGCACCAGGCTGGGGAGCCGTATCGCCGAGGTTCACAACGGCAGCTCGCTCTTCACCGGCGACGCCGGCCAGGGCGAGAGCAACATCCGCCGCTGGATCATCGAGAACGACTGGCTCGAAGCCATCGTCGCCCTGCCGCTCAACATGTTCTACAACACCGGCATCGCCACCTACGTCTGGGTGTTGACGAACCGCAAGCCCGTGCATCGCAAGGGCAAGGTACAGCTCATCGACGCCACGAAGTGGTACCGCCCCCTGCGCAAGAACCTCGGCAAGAAGAACTG
>WGAH01000055.1 GCA_015489145.1 Deltaproteobacteria bacterium | reverse complement strand
TTCTTGGGCTTCGCGGCCGGCATGGCGGCGGCCGCGGGCGCCGGGGCGGGCTCGGGGATGCTGACCGGGGCCGGCTCGACGCCCTCCCAGCGGGCCACGGCCTCGCGCAGGGCGCCGACGACTTCCTCCGAGGAGCGCCCCTCGAGCTGGCCGGCGAGGGCCTCCCGCAGCGCGGCGGGGAGGTGCTCGGGGGGGAGCTCGTTCAGCCCCGCCACCAGGGCGGCGAGCTCGGCCCCGTCGGGGAGGTCGGCGAGCTGGCGGACGAGCTTGTCGCGGTAGTTCGCGAGGTCGCGCGCCAGCGCGGTGGGGAGCTGCTCGCCGGCATCGGCGAGCGCGAAGATGTCGGCGAGGGTCTGCGGGGCGAGCTGCCCGATGGGCAGGTTCAAGACGTCCTGGACCTGGATCTGCAGCTCCGCGACCGGAAGCTGGCGAAGGTTGGGGATCAGGACCTGGTTTCTCCGGGACTCCACGGTGACTCCTCGTCGGTGATCGGGTAGGCACCCCTATCCTCCCCGCCGCCCGCCCGCATGTCCGCCGGCGGTCCTCGGGGAACGAGGAGGTGAATCGTGAGGTTGAGCCGCATCTACACCCGCGGCGGCGACCGGGGGCGCACCAGCCTGGTCGGCGGCATCCGGGTGCCCAAGGACCACGCCCGCCTGGAGAGCTACGGCACCGTCGACGAGCTGAACGCCGTGCTGGGCCTCGTCCGCGCCGAGCTCGCCCCGCTGCTGGCCGAAACCCCCGACGCCGGCTGGGCCCGGCTCGACGAGGCGCTGCTCCGCGTCCAGCACGAGCTGTTCGACGTCGGCAGCGACCTCGCCACCCCCGCCGACAAGCGCTGGGAGGGCATGACCCGCCCCGGCGAGGCCGAGGTCGCCCGGCTGGAGGCCGAGATCGACGCCTTCAACGCCGAGCTGGAACCGCTGCGCGAGTTCGTCCTCCCCGGGGGCTCGCGCCTGAACGCGACCCTGCACCTCGCCCGCACGGTCTGCCGGCGGGCCGAGCGGTGCACCGTGGCGCTGGCCCGCGAGATCCCCGACGTCGGCGAGGAGCCGGTGCGCTACCTCAACCGCCTGTCGGACTGGCTGTTCGTCGCCGCCCGCTGGGCGAGCCGCCGGCAGGAGGTCCCCGAGGTCCTCTGGGATCGCCGGCGCCGGCAGCGGTAGGGCGGCCGGGGCGTCCCGCCGGCGATCACTCGACCCGGCAGGTCCCGAAGCCGCAGCGGACCACGAGGGTGTCGCCGGCCCCCACCTCGACGGCGCCGAGATCCTCCGGCGATGCCCCGTCGGGGGCGGCCATCAGGGTGTAGTGGCCGGCGGGGACGACGCCGGGCTCGTGCCGCCCGTCGGCGCCCTGCAGCCAGGCCGTGCCGCCGATCACCCGGAGGATGCCCTCGGCGGGCACCTCCTCGGCGGGCTCGGGCGCGCTGCGGGCGACGCGCCTCCGACGCGGCTTCGACCGGGCGGAACGCGGCGAGGGCTCCGGGACCGCCCGCGCCGGCGCGGCGGGGACCTCGGAGACCGCCGGCGGCTCGTCCCTCGGAGTGGCCTCCGGGGCTGGCGGCACCTCGGCGCCATCGGACGCGGGCTCGACCTCGGCAGGCGCTCCAGCCGGCGCCGCCTCGGTCTCCAGCGCAGCCGCCTCCTCGTCGACCTGCTCCACCGGCGGAACCGGCACCTCCTTCGCGGTGGGCGACGGCAGGGCCACCGCCTCCCCTGCCCCTCCCGGCGCGCGCACCACCACCTGCCAGGTCAGCCAGCCGATCATGCCGAGCTCGACCAGGTGCACGGCGCCCAGCGCCAGGATGGCCCCGACCAGCCACAGGGGCACCCCGCGCCGCGCCTCCAGGGCGGCGATGCGGGCCTCGAGCGCCGGTTCCCGCGACCCCACCGCCATCGGCCGGGTCTGCTCGTACCGCGGGGTCTCGTCCTGCCGTGTCATCTCGCCTCCCTCGGGCAGCTCGTCCTCCCCCGCCCGGGCCGGGGCCGCGCCCCCGGGTGGCTCCGGCC
>WGAH01000054.1 GCA_015489145.1 Deltaproteobacteria bacterium | reverse complement strand
TCACCTTCGTCTACTTCAGCGACATCGACCTCCAGTGCCACATGCTGTGGCGCAACGGCGACCCGAAGTACCCCGACGCCCCGCCCCACCCGGCCTGGGACCCGGCCGAGGGCGACCGCCACGCCCACGACATCGAGGGCTACTACGAAAACGTCGACCGGCGGCTGGGGAAGGTGCTCGACCGGGTGCCCGAGGACACCGTGGTCATCGTCATGAGCGACCACGGCTTCCAGCCCTACACCCGCAAGGTCAACCTGAACTCCTGGCTGCGCGACGAGGGCTACCTCGTGCTCAAGGACGGCAAGCGCACCGGCTCCTTCGTCGCCGGCGACGTGGACTGGTCGCGGACCCGCGCCTACGCCGTCGGCTTCAACGGGCTCTACATCAACCTCAAGGGCCGCGAGGCCGAGGGCATCGTCGACCCGGCGGAGGTGCCCGCGCTGAAGGCCGAGCTCACCGAGAAGCTCGAGGCCTGGCGCGACCGCGTGCCCGTTCCCGACGGCTACGCGGACTTCGCCGACGTCGTCGGCACGGAGCCCGCCGAGGCCCCCGAGGCCGACACCGGCGAGGCGGCGGACGCGGCCGGCGAGCCCGCCGAGCGCATCGACGAGCGCGTGGTCGTCCGCAAGGTCTACGACGCTGCGAAGGTCTACTCCGGCGACCGCGCCGCCGAGGGCCCCGACCTCATCGTCGGCTACGACGTGGGCTACGGCGGATCCGACGACACGACCCTCGGCGAGATCCCCGACGGCCCGCTCATCGAGGACAACACCTCGCGGTGGTCCGGCAACCACCTCATGGACCCGGCGGTCGTGCCCGGCGTCCTGTTCATGAACCGCAAGGTCGACGAGGGCGACCACGACCTCACCGACCTCACCGTCTCCCTGCTCGCCTGGTACGGCCTGCCCCCCGGGGCGGGCATGGTGGGCACCCCCTTCTCCTGGCACTGAACCGCGCCCGCGGGCGCCCCGAACCTGGAGCGAAGATGCTGTTCGGCAAGAAGATCAAGGTCGGCATCGACCGCGACCTCTACGAGAAGGTCCGCAAGATCGCGGACGTGGCCGGCTACGCCACCACCGAGGAATTCATCGAGCACGTCCTCGAAAAGGAGATGCTCCACTTCGAGGACATGAAGGACGAGAGCGACATTCGCGAGAAGCTCAAGGGCCTCGGCTACATCTCCTGACGGCGGTGCCGTGAACGCCTTCATCACCATCACCTCGGCCTTCTTCGACCTCGTGCTGGCCCCCTTCGGGCACGGCCCCTGGGCCTTCGACCTCGTTCTGTGGTCGGTGCTCGCCGGGCTCGTGGCGCTGGTGGTCTACAAGTACGCCAGCAACCAGCGCGGCATCGAGAAGGCCAAGGACCGCATCAAGATGCACCTCCTCGAGATCCGGCTGTTTCGGCACGATCCGAAGCAGGTGGTGGCCTCGACGGGGCGCATCCTGGTGCAGAACGCGATCTACCTGGGCCACAACCTCGTGCCCATGGTGGTCCTCATGGTGCCCTTCCTCACGGTGATGGTGCACCTCGTCGCCCACTACGCCTACAGCCCGGCGCGGGTGGGCGACGTGTCCCTGCTCGAGGTGCGCCTCGCGCCCGGCGCCGCCGTGAAGCCGACGGACATCCGCCTCGACCTGCCCGACGGCGTGGTCCTCGACGACACCTGCGGGCCCCGCGACCGGGTCGGCACCCCGCCCCTGCCGCCGCGCGCCGACTGCCCGCCGCCGGTGGTCCGCACCGCCGACGGCGAGGCCTGGTGGCGGCTCAGGGCGACGGCCGACGGCGACCACGCGCTCACCCTGCACGCCGGCGACGAGACGATCACCAAGACCTGGTCCGTCGGCGGCCCGCCGCGCAAGGTGCCGGTGATGAAGACCCGCACCTGGGAGGGCTTCCTCTACCCGGGCGAGGGCGTCATCCCCGACGGCAGCGCCTTCGAGCACCTCGAGATCGCGATGCCCCCGCGGCCCTTCCCCGTGGTGCCCGACGGCGAGATGGGCGTGCTCACGCTGTTCTTCGTGATCTCCCTCGCGGCGGGCTTCGCGCTCAAGGACGTGGTGGGCGTCACCTTCTGAGCGGTGCCGGCCGGTCGGGATAGGAACCGCCCATGAACGCCGCCTCCCCGATCCGCTCCCCGCTGCGCCGCCGCCTGTTCCTCACCTGGGCGGTGGGCGGGGTCCTCCTGCTGTTCGCCAACGCCGTGCGGCGGGTCGGGCCCATCGCCCTCGAGCCCCTGCGGCAGGGCTGGCCCGGCTGGCGGCTGGCGGCGGCCTACGCCGGATCCGTGGGTCTCATGGGCTTCGGCATGGGCTACCAGGGCCTCCACAAGCAGTTCGCCCCCCGGGTCGTCGTGCGCGCCTGGGCGATGGCCGACCGCCGCGTCGGCCCCTGGGTCGCCCTCCTGGCCCCGCTGGCGAGCATGGGCCTCGTCCACGGCACCCGCCGCCGCGTGATCACGAGCTGGACGATGATCGGCTCGATGGTCGGCGCCCTCGTCGCCGTCCGCATCCTCGGCCAGCCCTGGCGCGGCGTCATCGACGCCGGCGTCGTCGTCGGCCTCGCCTGGGGCATGGTCGCGATCCTCCTCCTCGCCGCCCGCGCCGCCCGCGGCGAACTCCCGCCCGCCGACCCGGAGCTGCCGGCGGGGTGAGGACAGGCCGGGTCAGGCGCCGGAAACCCGAGAGCCCCTGCCGCGCGAGCCCCACGCGAAGGTCCCCGCCGGAAGCCCCGCCGGGTTGGCGGCGATGTAGGCTCGAAAACGCTCGAACTCCTCCGGGCTTCGGACGATCCGGTCGTAGGACTCCTTCTGCCACAGCTTCCCCGTTCGCCCGAGAACGGCGTGGATCGCGTTGGACGTCCACGACTTCAGTGAGTGCAGCACGCGGGAAAGGTCGTGGTTCCCCCGGACGGTGATCAGCAGGTGAACGTGGTTGGGCATGATCACCCAGTCATGGAGGATGTAGCGTTCGCCGTCGAAATGGAGGAGAGCGTCCTCCACGATGCGGCGCAGGGCTGCATCTCGGAACAGGCACGCACCGTGACCAGCATCGAGGCGTTCGTCGACGCGCCTGGAGAACAGGCGATGGTACTCGGCCCGTTGCCGGGACGTCCAGGGTTTCGGGTGTCGCCGTAGCCAGGCGAGACGCTCGCGGCGGATTTCGGCCGCGACACCCTCGGGAAGCGCATCGTCGAGCCGAAAGGTGACGAAATAAGTTCGGCCCGACTGCCGCCAGTGAGGCAGGTTCCCGGCCGCGAAGTCGATGTCGGCGCCTCGATCGAAAAAGGCGGGATCGACGTCATCGGCGACCCGGGGCGACGCCAAGGCCCCTTCATCTTTTCCGGCCATCCGCCCTCTCCCGTTGACTTTCCACGCCACGAAGCGGCTGGAAGCCGCTTCTACCTCTCCTTCGTCACCCCACCCCGGATCCTTCAGCTCTTCCGAGCCTACTCGCACCCTCTCCCCCTCCTCGCTCCCCTCCCCGAACACGCCACGCAAGCCAACGCCGCTTCGTGGCGTGGAGCAGAGGCGAAGGGGAGGTCGAAGCGGCGTTGGCTTGCGTGGCGTGTTCGGGGAGGGGAGCGAGGAGGGGGAGAGGGTGCGAGTAGGCTCGGAAGAGCTGAAGGAT
>WGAH01000053.1 GCA_015489145.1 Deltaproteobacteria bacterium | reverse complement strand
GGTGGAGCGGGCGCGGCGCGGCGGAGGAGCGCCGGCCCCGCGGGGGAGGGGACCATCGGGAAGGCTGGAACCGTCGGCCTTCCCGGACCCCGCCAGCCCCGGGATGAGGGCGCGGAGCAGGCCGACGACGAGGCCGCCCGCCAGGGTGATGCCGGCGGCGAGCAGCGCCTGGAGGGGCCGCAGCAACAGCCCGAGCAGCCCGCCGGGTTCCCGCCGGCGCGGGGGGCCGCCGCCCGGGGGAGGCGCCGGGGGTCCGCCGCTCACCCGCCCCACACCGACACCGTGAGCCGCCGGCCCCCGGCGCGCTCGCGGTGCTCCCACAGGTAGACCGCCTGCCAGGTGCCCAGGTCGAGGCGCCCGGCCCGCACCGGCAGGGTGAGGCTCGTCGCCGTGAGCACCGATCGCACGTGGGCCGACATGTCGTCGGGGCCCTCGGCGGTGTGGGTGAACAGGGCGTCGCCGTCGCGCACCAGGCGGCGCATCCAGGCCTCGAGGTCGCGCCGCACCGCCGGGTCGGCGTTCTCCTGCACGACCAGGGACGCCGAGGTGTGGTGCAGGAAGACGTGGCAGAGGCCGGCCTCGACGCCGCTTTCGCGCACGACCCGGTCGACGGCGCCGGTGATGTCGGCCAGGCCCCGGCGCACCGGGTCCAGGCGGATGATCTGCTGGTGCATGGGCGCTCCGCGGGAGGCGCCCATCCTATCGGCTCGGCCCCCTTCCGGCCTACCACACGCCGTAGCGGCGGCGGTTCGCCTCGTGCTCGGCGGCGTTGCGGGCCGGGTGCAGCACCTTGTCGCCGTCGTGCAGGTAGTACCAGTAGGGGCTCTCCTCGGGGTGGAGGGCGGCGTCGAGGGCCGCGAGCCCCGGGTTGCCGATGGCCGTGGGCGGCAGCCCCGGGCGCAGGCGGGTGTTGTAGGGGTCGGTGGGGTCGCGGAGCTGCTTGAGGAAGGCGCGGCGGTCGTTCCACTCGGCGAGGGTGTAGCGGCTCGTCGCGTCCACCCCGAGGTTCCAGCCGTGGTCGAGGCGCTTCCAGAGGATTCCGGCCACCAGCGGGCGCTTCGCCGGGGTGGGCTCCTCCCGCTCCACCATGCTCGCCAGGATCACGATGGCGTCGAGGTCGCGGCCCGAGGCGGCGATGTCGGCGGCGCGGGGGGTGGCGAAGCGCTCGGCGAACAGGTCGAGCTGCCGCTGGATGAAGGCGGCGGTGTCCCAGCGGTCGGGCACGACCATGTAGGTCTCGGGGTAGAGGTAGCCCTCGAGGGCGTGGTCGGGCAGGGCGAAGTCGGCGTGGAAGCGCTCGGGGTGGGCGGCCAGCTCGGCGTACTCGCCGGGCGCGATCCAGCCCTTCGCCGCCAGGGCGGCGTCGATGTCGCGAATGCGCCAGCCCTCGACGACGGTGAAGGGCACGTCCTCGGGGAGCGGCGGGCCGCACAGGGCGGCGGTGAGCTCGGCGGCGCTCATGTCCGGGCGAAGCTCGAAGCGCCCGGCCTTGATGCAGCCGCCCTCGCCGGTGAGGCGCACCCAGTTGACGTAGTCCGAGGCCGAGGGGACGAGGCCGGCGTCCTCGAGGGCGGGAGCGAGGCTTCGGGCGGAGGCCCCCTTGGGGACCTCGAATCCTCGCGGCTCGTGGTCGTCCGGGTCCGCCGGGCGGCCGAAGTGATCGGCCACGAGGCCGCAGGCGGCGACGAGGAGCAGGATCATCGGGCGGCCTCCGCGTCGGGCGGGTCGATGGGCTCGCCGGCGGCGAGGCGCTCGCCGGCGATGCGGGCCACCTCGGCGAACCAGGCGGCGCCGGTGGCGAGGGCGGCCTCGTCGAAGTCGAAGCGCGAGGAGTGGGCGGGAAAGCCCTCGCGGCCGGGGATGCGGGCGCCGAAGCGCACGTAGCAGCCCGGCACGCGCTCGAGGTAGAAGGCGAAGTCCTCGCCGCCCATGTTGGCGGTGTGCAGGGGCTCCACCCGGTCGGCCACCCGCTCGGCGGCGCGGCGGGCCAGGGCGGTGGGGCCGGGGCGGTTGAGGAGCGGCGGGGTGCCCTCCTCCAGCGCGACCTCGACGCGGGCGCCGTGGAGCTGGCCGACGCTGCGGGCGATGCGGTCGATGGCCTCGCGCAGGTGGGCGCGCACCGTGGGGTGCTGGGCGCGAATCGTGCCCTCGAGGACCGCGCGGCCGGCGATGACGTTCGGGGCGGCGCCGGCGTGGAAGCTGCCGACGCTGACCACCGCCGGCCAGGCCGGGGCCACCTCCCGGGAGACGATCGTCTGGATCGCCATGACGAGGAGGCTGCCGACGACGATGCTGTCGACGCTCTCGTGGGGCCGGGCGCCGTGGGCGTCGCGGCCGGCGACGACGATGCGGAAGGTGTCGGTGCTCGCGTTGACCGGCCCTTCCGTGACGACGACGGTGCCGGCGTCGTAGCGGCGGTCGACGTGGCCGCCGAAGATCGCGCCGGCCCCGTCGAGCACCCCCTCGGCCACCAGGGGCGGGGCGCCGCGGCCGGTCTCCTCGGCGGGCTGCCACAGCAGGCGCACCGGGGCCGGCAACGCCTCGTCGGCGGCGAGGAGGGCGGTGGCGCCGACGAGGCGTTGCCGGCCCCGGTGCGCC
>WGAH01000052.1 GCA_015489145.1 Deltaproteobacteria bacterium | reverse complement strand
GTCCACCACCACCCGGCCGGCGAAGGAGCGCGTCAGCCCCCGGTGAGCGAGGCGGGACTGGTCGCCCGGGGGCTGACGCGCTCCTTCGCCGGCCGGGTGGTGGTGGACGGGGTGGACCTGGCGGTGCGCCCGGGCGAGGTGCTCGGCCTGCTCGGGCCCAACGGCGCGGGCAAGACCACCTGCTTTCGCATGGTGGCGGGGCTGCTGCGGCCCGACGCGGGGCGGGTGCGCCTCGACGGCCGCCCCCTCGACGGCCTGCCCCTGTGGCGCCGCGCGCGCCTCGGCCTCGGCTACCTCGCCCAGGAGCCGGCGGTCTTCCGCCGGCTGAGCGCGCTGGACAACCTCGTCGTCGCCCTCGAGATCCTCGGGGTGCCGGCGGCCGGGCGGGAAGCCCGCGCCCGGGCGCTCCTCGCCGAGGCGGGCCTGGCGGATCGCGCCGCGACCCCGGCCGGGCGCCTGTCGGGCGGGGAGCGCCGGCGGCTGGAGATCGCACGCTGCCTGGCCGCCGAGCCCCGGGTGCTCCTCCTCGACGAGCCCTTCAGCGGGGTCGACCCGGTGGCGGTGGCCGACCTGCGTCGCCGCATCCTCGCCCTCCGGGATCGCGGCCTGGGCGTGCTGCTCACCGACCACGCCGTCCGGGAGGCCCTCGGGACCTGCGATCGCGCGGTCATCCTCGACGGGGGCCGGGTGATCGCCGAGGGATCGCCGGAGCGGGTCGCGGCGGATCCCGCCGTGCGCGCCCGCTACCTCGGCCCGGACTTCCGCCTGTAGGGCCGGCCCGCCCGGCCGCGCGCGCCACCGGCCGCCGCCCCCTGTCGGCCGGGAGCGGGCGATCCGTTGGCCGGGATGCGGCCTTGCACGGGTATCCCATGCAAGGCCCGTGCCGGGGGGGCCTCGCGGGCCCCCGGCGGGCCTCTCCCGGCGTATGATGAAGGCGAGGAGTCCTCCCGCAATCCAAGTGAGGTTCGATGGCGCTCGAACTACGGCAGCAGCAACGCCTGGAGTTCCGCCTGACGATGCGGCTCCAGCAGGCGATCAAGCTGCTCCAGCTCAACCACCTCGAACTGGTGGCCGCCGTCCAGCAGGAACTCGCCGAGAACCCGACCCTCGAGGAGGTTCCCGGCACGTCCACGCCCGAGGTCGGCGAGGTGGAGGCCCGCCTCGCCCGGCAGGCCTCGGAGCAGTCCGCCGACGAGGCCGAGCGCAACAACGGCCAGGAGGAGGGCGGCGGCATCGAGTGGGAGCGGGTCCTCGAGGACATGAGCGCCGACCGGAGCGCCTTCGGCAATGCCGCCGGGCCGAGCCGCTTCGACGACCTCCCGCCCATCGAGGCCAACCTGACCGCCGCCCCGAGCCTGACCGAGCACCTCTCCTGGCAGCTCGCCATGCAGTCCTGCTCCGAGGCCGAGCGCGCGGCGGCGCTGGCGATCATCCACAACCTCGACTCCCGCGGCTACCTCGACGCCACCCTCGAGCAGGTCGCCGAGGAGGCCGAGGTCGACGCCGAGACCGCCGAGCGGGCGCTGGCGATCGTGCAGTCCCTCGACCCGCTGGGCTGCGGCGGGCGCGACCTCGTCGAGGTGCTGCTGGTGCAGGCGCGCCACGCCTGGCCCGAGGATCCGGTGATCGGCCGCATCATCCGGGATCACCTCGGCGATCTCGAGACGCGCAACTACGCCGCCATCGCCCGGGCCCTTGACATCGAGGTCGAGGACGCCATCGAGTACCACAAGATGCTCCAGACCCTCGAGCCCTGGCCCGGTCGCCCCTACGCCGAGACGGCGAACCACACGATCATCCCCGACATCGAGGTCCGCAAGGTCGATGGCGAGTGGCGGGTCTTCCTCAACGAGGACGGGCTGCCCAAGCTCCGCATCAGCGGCTACTACCGCCGCGTGCTCCAGGACCCGACGGCTTCCCGCCAGGACCGCAAGTACATCAAGGAGCGGCTGGACTCGGCGGACTTCCTCATCAGCAGCATCTACAAGCGGCAGGACACGATCCGCAAGGTGGTCGAGAAGATCCTCGAGTTCCAGCGCGACTTCTTCGAGCGCGGGCCCGAGCACCTCCGGCCGATGGTGCTCCGCGACATCGCCGACGCGATCGGCATGCACGAGTCCACCATCTCCCGGGTGACCACCAACAAGTACATGCTGTGCCCCCACGGCATCTTCGAGCTCAAGTACTTCTTCAACGCCGGCATCCAGCGGATGTCCGGCGGCGACCTGGCGGCCGAGGCGGTCCGCCAGAAGATCCGCAAGCTCATCGCAGAGGAGGACCCGCGCAAACCCCTGTCCGACCAGAAGATCGTCAAGCTCCTCGCCGAGGAGAACATCCGAATCGCCCGGCGAACCGTGGCGAAGTACCGCGAGGCGATGGGCATCCTCCCATCGACCCAGCGCAAGCAACTGTACTGACGGGCCGGCCGGCCCGCCACCCCCCACACCGGAGAAGTGAATGCGGCTCGAGATCACCTTCCGCAACATCGAGGCCACCGACGCTCTCAGGGAACGTGCGGAGAAGAAGTTCCAGAAGGTCGCCAAGCACCTTCGCGAGCCCATCGACGCCCACCTCGTGTGCAAGGTCGAGAAGCACCGTCACAGCGCCGAGCTGACCGTGCACGCCGCGGGTGACCTGTCCTTCCGCGTGCAGGAGACCACCGACGACATGTACGCCACCATCGACGGGATCATGAACAAGATCGAGCGCGCCGTCCGCCGCCACAAGGAGCGCATGATCGACCGGCACCAGTCGGGCAGCGGCGAGCTCCCCGACGGCTTCGCCACGCCCTGACCGACCGGGTTCATCTCCCGGGATCCCGCGCCTCCGGCCGACGCTCGGCCGGGGGCGGCCGGCGGCGCCGCGCGAGGGCGAGGAGCGCGGCGAGCAGCCCGGGGAGGGCGCCGCCTCCGGCGAGGATCCCGCAACGCGATCCCCCGCCGAGAACGGTGGCTTCCGGGTCGCAGGCGTCCCCCGTCCCGTCACCGTCGCGGTCGGCCTGCCCCGGGTTCGGGGTGGCCGGGCAGTTGTCGCAGGCGTCGCCGACCCCGTCGCCGTCGGTGTCGAGGGTGTCGTACTCGTCGAGGTCCGGGCAGAAGTCGCAGGCGTCCCCGGTGCCGTCGCCGTCGCTGTCGGCCTGGTCGGGGTCGGCCACGGCGGGGCAGCCGTCGCAGGCGTCGCCGACCCCGTCGCCGTCGCTGTCGGCCTGGTCGGGGTCGGCCAGCTCCGGGCAGAGGTCGCAGACGTCGCCGACGCCGTCGCCGTCGGCGTCGGCCTGGTCCTGGTCGAAGACCGCCGGGCAGTCGTCGCAGGCGTCGCCGACGCCGTCGCCGTCGAGGTCGCCCTGGGCCGGATCGGGGGTGTCGGGGCAGCGGTCGCAGGCGTCGCCGACGCCGTCGCCGTCGGCGTCGGCCTGGTC